>QMVQ01000081.1 GCA_003661185.1 Candidatus Alkanophagales archaeon
AGGTGGGATTGAAAGATTCTTTCAAACCTCACCTTCACCACAACCTCAGCGGAGAAAATCAGACCAATGTGGGATTGAAATTATCTCGCTGATAAAGCAGTAAAAGAGATAGAAGACACAGAGAAAATCAGACCAAGGTGGGATTGAAATTTATGAAAGGAAGAGCCGGAAAATGTGTCATCAAAGAACTCGCATTCTCGCCCTAAGCAGCATTTATACTCACGCAACGGTTCGTATTTGAAGACGAGCTCGGTGCGACTTGCTTTTATCCTTGAAGAGACTGGGTGAAGCACCAGCGGAGGTAGCGTTCGTCGCCGAGCGCTCTTGCTTTAACTCCATGTGGCAACTCCTTGAGGAAGTCGCGACGCAGCCGCTCCACGATGTAAGCGTCAAGCAGCGAGCTTCGCATATCGTAAAGCAGCGCAAGCTCTTGCTCTAAGAGCTCCTCCAGTCCTTTCCTCATCTTAAACACGTTCCACCGCTCTAAATACTCATCAAGCTCGTCAAGCGTGACCCGTAGCTCCACCCTCTAAAAGTATGACCTACTGAGTTAAGCATGTTAGCACTCTTTAAAGCGGGTTAGCATCGCCCCCTCGACGGTCGCTTACTGCCGCTTCTTTTTCCAGAAAAACAGCAGGAGAGCCGCCAGGAGCGGAAGCGACGCAGCGTATGCGAACGTGGCTTCCGAGCCGAAAACATCCCAGAGGACGCCCGCAACGAGATTTGCGGCTATGGCGGCGAAGCCCGTTGCGGTGTGGTAGGCGCCGAGCGCCGTCCCTCTCAACTGTTCGGAGCAGAGGTCCGAGACGAAAGCCCGCCCAACCCCCTCAGTCATAGCGTAAACAAGCCCATAGAGTGCGAAGAGTATAAAAAGCGTGCGCACACCCACAAATATGAAACCAAGGCTCATGAGCGAGAAAAGGAGGAAGCCGCCGAGCATGATATTCGCCCTGCCAATCCGGTCGGAGAGTGCGCCGAAGGGCTCTGCGAGCGTCGCATACACGGAGTTGTAAAGGACGTAGAGGAGGACAGGCAGGCTGAGGCTGAGCTGCTCTGCGAGCTTCGCCGCTTCGAAGACCTCCCGCGCACGCAGGATGAAAAACATGTAGCTGATGTTGCCTAGCGCAAAGACCATAAGTATCAAAATGAGGGCTTTGAGGTCTGCGGGGAGGCTTTTCAAGCTGAGAGCGAAGCTGCTTTCCAGCCGGCGCTCGCTTCGCACTTCTTTAACGAAGTAGAGGGGGAGGAGGGCGAGGAATGCGAGGAGCGCTGCTGCGAGGAAGATTTGCCGGAAGTCGAGAGCAAAAAACCAAAGGAGAAGGAAAGCGATGATGGAGCCGAGGACAGCGCCGGCGGTATCCATCGCACGGTGCACGCCGAACGCCTTACCGCGAATTTCCATCGCTGCGTACCCAGCAATCATCGCATCCCTAGGCGCAGTCCTGACACCCTTGCCGATGCGCTCCACGACACGTAGTGCTAAAACGTGCTCCCAAATCGTGGCAATCGGGAAAAAGAGCTTTGCGAACGCAGAGGAAAAATAACCAAGGGCAACAAGCGGCTTCCGCCTGCCAAGTCTGTCCGAGAAGTAACCTGAGAATATTTTAAGAAAGTCAGCGACGCTGTCGCCGACGCCGCTGACGAGCCCGACGGCGATGCCGCTGCCGCCGAGCGCCACGATGAACAGCGGAAGCAGCGGCAGAATCATCTCACTGCTGACGTCAGTGATAAAACTGACCAAGCCGAGGAGGAGGACGCCGGTGCTAACTTTTGCAGCAGTTCCCATGCGTTTCCCCATCCATTATTCACTTTTATGACTTTGTGGAGCCGTCATTTCCTCCTAACAACGACGTAGGCAATGGCGACGACGATGGCGACTGCGAGGACGACGAACGCCACCCGCAGGTATCTTGTGGTCTTTGGCAAACCTGGCAGGACTTCGACTGGGACACTCTTATAAAAAGTATAAACGTTGTCGTCTCCAACTTCGGGGTCGCCGCTGCACCGTATTCTGATATCGAGGAAGTAAATTTTAGATGTGGCGTCATCCAGAACCTCGAAGCTAAGGCAGGCGACGCCGCTCTTCCCGACGTCGAGGTCGCCGATGTAGTCGCTGCGGTCTTCGAAGTCGAAAGGCTGCTCCGCCTTCCTTATGGCGGCGACATCAACGAACTTCGCATTCTCGGTGCCGACGTTCTTTACTTCGACGTAGAGGGTAACAGTGTCACCCGCCCGCACCGCCGCAGGCTCTGTTTTAATGTCAACAATCTCAAACTTCGGCTTCGGCTCCACGAATATCTGAATGTCCTTCGTCTCCTCCTCCCATTCGTCATCAACTCTGTAAGTGAGTTTCAACGGCAGTGTATGCTCGCCCGCTGTAACGTCCTCGGAAACGTCTATGCGGAACGTAGTCTGCGCCCTTACGCCCGGCAGCAGCTTCCCGATATATGCGACGGTCGTCTGCGACGCCGACGGCTCGAAGCCTTCGCCGCAAATAAGCTCCGCCTTTACGTCCTCCGCGGAAGCCTCGCCGCTGTTCTCAATCCAAACTTCGACGAGGACGTTCTCGTAGCCGGGACGCACCTCGCTGCCATATTCGCCGTGCTTCACGACGACACTTGCAACATTAAGCGTGGGCGTGCCCTCGACACGCAGCGAAAGCGTGGCGAAGCTGAAATGCCCCGGCTCGCAAATACGCCCGACACCCGTGACGTAGTAACATTCCTCCCAAGTGATGTTCACAGGCAAGACATAAGTGCCTTCGAGCGCACCATCCCGAACGTGCACTGCAAGTTTGATTTCCTTCTCGCTCCAGCCGCTCAGCCCAATGATATTGACGGTGCTCACGCCGACGACGCTCACGGTGCCGGTGGGGTCGGGCGAGAATGCGAGCATGACGTTACGAGCGTCCCTGTTGCCGTTGTTCTTTATAACGACCGTTAGCTCGTAAGTATCACCTGGATGCAAGACCTTTGGATGCACGTCTTCAATCGTCACGAAGGACGTTTGCGCCGTCGCTACTGCAAACAACGTAAGAGATGCCGCTAAGACCACGAACACCAATGCTGGTGCCAACTTTCTCATTTTTACTTCCAACTTCACACTTACACCTCCCCCGTTTTCATCATATTCCTCCTTCCAGCAAATACAAGGACCGTCGGGACGAACACGACGGCGGCGAAGAAACAGAAGAAAATGGCGGTTGCAAGGACGATGCCCAAGTCGCCGATCATCGGGATTCTTGCGGAGACGAGCGCAAGGAAACCTGCAATCGTAGCGGCGGCTGCCGCCCAGAGCTCACGACCGACACCCCCGACCGCCCTCTGGACGGCGGCGTCCGGCGAGCGCCGCAGCTCCTCGCCGTAGCGATGCGTGATGTGGATGCCGAAGTCTATACCGAGCCCAGCGGTCATCGCAATCACGCCGGTCATGTGCATGCCGAATGGAATGCCAGCGAGTCCCATCATCCCGAACGTCCAAAGCGTCGCAAGCACGACAGGCGTGAGCGAGAGCAAACCCTTGAACGGCGACTTGAAGTAAAAAATGGCAATGAGCGTGACGAGCGTCACGCCAATCATACTAATTCTCCGCAGGTTTTCCTGTCGTAGCGGCTCCATTTCATACATCCCGTAGGGGTCTCCGTAGATGCGTAGCTCAACACCTTCGGGCAGCGGCACGGCATTCATCGCTTCCAGAAAACGCTCCGAAATATCAATGTCACGCTCACGACTCCTTGGATAAGAAAGACGGGCAGTGATGAGAGCATAGCGGAAATCCTCACTGACGTCCGCGTTGTTGGGATTCAGCACTGTAGCAACATCCTCTTTCGAGGATGGGATGTAGCCGTAAACCTGCTTCACCCCATCCACAGGGCTCGTGACATCGACAACCCACTTTTCAGTCGCTATCCTCTTTTGAAGAGCATCCATCGCCTTTAAAACCTCGGGGTCTCGCACGTCATCTGCCTCCACGAGAATCATCATCGTGTCTATACCTCCAAACTCGTCCTCGACCTTGTGATACGCCTGTATCACCGGCAGGTCGCTCGGCATCATCCGCTCGTATGACTCCTCGATTTTCAGCATGCTAATCCCATAGAACGAAACGAGTGTCAGCACTATGAGAAAGACGGCGATGACGTAAGGGCGGCGAGCCTCGAAGCCGCCGAGCGCGTAAAGGAAGCGTTCTGCGAGCTTCACAACACCTCTCATCTCTGCGCCCTTCACGAGGCTGCCCCGCCGCTCAAGCACGTATATTACGGAGGGCAACAGTATGATCGCCGCTAAAAACGAGTATATCAGCCCGAAGGAAAGGGATGCGCCGAGTTGCCGAACGATAGGCGAATTTCCAGCCAGCATGGCGGCGAAGCCTGCGAGCGTCGTCCCCATCGCTGCTGTTAGTGCGGCGCCGGTCTCCGTTAGTGAGATGTGAATGGCGTCCTCCACGTTTAAACCGCGCTCCCGCTCTTCGATGTAGCGTCCGAGTATGTGAATGGCATAGCCGATGCCGACGCCGAGCGTCAGCGAGCTGACCGTCGCCGTCACAATATTCAGCGGGATCCCGAGGTAGCCCATGCTGCCGAGCGTCCACGAAACGCCGAAAATCATCGGCAACAGCTGAAGGATGCCGAGGCGTACCGAAAGATAAGCAGAGACCAGAATTATGAAAATGAAGAGCAGAGACACCGTAGACGTCTGCCTGTTGACCTCATTTATCAGCTTCGAAATCTCGTAAATCATCGAGGGCAAGCCCGTGAGATACACCTCGACACCACTCGGAAAGGAAGCTTGTGAGATGTCCTCCTCGACGCACCTCTGAAGCTCGCCGGCAGAGACGTCGCTCATCCCGGCATCCGTCCAGAACATGACGGTCGTGGCGCCAAAATCCTTAGAGATGAGACCTTGGAAGCTCTCGTCACTCAGGAATGTATGGAGAAGCTCCTCGTCCCTTGGGATTTCGCCGCCGAAAGCCGCTTTGACGGCGTCGACAACGCTGAAAACTCTGTAAACGTGCTCTTCTGTGTGGAGGCGTTGTTCGAGTCTGTCTATCGCTTCGAGGACGAGCGGGTCCCTGATGTCTTGGACCGCCTGCGGGTCGTCCGACGGGACGACCTTCACGAGCACGACGCCGATGTCGCTGCCGCCGAACTCCGACCTTATGAGCTTGCCGGTCTGGACGGATATCATGTCCTGTGGCATCCACTTCTCCATGTTCGACTCGGTGCTGAGGAGCGTGATGCCGTTCGCCGCAATTATCGTGAAGAGAAGACACACGAGGATGACAATTATGGAGTATCTCACCGTAAGCGTTGCAACGCCGCTGAGCACCCTTTTGAGCATGCCGCTCAATATTTATGATAGCGACATATATAAGTTTTTGACATGTTGAGTGAGCGGCTGCCGTCGGGCTTTTTCAAGTTTCACGTCTTGCGGCTACTAAGCGAACGTCCAATGTATGGCTACGAGCTCATGAAGGTGCTGGAAGAGAAGCTCGAAATGCGGGTGAGCCAGAGCATCGTGTATCCGATACTGCACGAGCTTGAGCGCCGAGGGCTGGCGGTGGGCGAATGGCGACGCTGCGGCGACGGAGGCGGCAAGGACGGGAATAAAGGGCGGCACCGAAAATACTACAGGCTGACGAGGCGGGGAGAAGAAGAATTGCAGCGTTTAACAGAGAGGTTGCTGAAGTTTTACAAAATACTGTTCGAGTAGCTGATGCCGAGAAAGATGTTGACGCTCGAAGATGCTCACAAGCTGAACCCGAAACTTAACTCTGAGCTTTTCTTCCCGGCGCCGCAAGACGTGCTTTCCGCAATAAAGGGGAATCGCATCGTGAGACGGTGGCTGGAATTTGTTGCGGAGCGCCACGAGGCGCCGCCCGCCACGCTCTTATTACTCGTGCCGTGCGATGCGAAAAAGCCGTATGAACCGCCGAGGAGCGAGCTTTTCAAGCGGCTCTTGGACCTTGAACGCCGCATTAACGGCGCTGAGACGGCTACGAAGCTGAGGACGACCGCCACCTCGCTACATACTCGAACGCAACCACGAAGGTCAAAACTACGCCTTTACATGTGCGCGGTTTCTGAGCCTTTGGCGTTGGAGCCTCGTGAGTTTTGGGACTTCACGTGGCGGATTGACGACGAAACCGTGAATCTCGTTTACGATGCGCCATTCTTTCCGTGGATTGAGCGTTATGGCTACAAATGGGATGAAAGCATTGCGGAGGAGGTTTGGCGGATTCTGAACGGCGTCGTCCGCCGCTGGCTCGCCCGCAACCGCTCTAAGTTTGAAAACGTGCTGGCGTTCGCATGCCCGAGCTCGGGTTACCGCCGCATCCTGAGCAGTGTCGTCACGAACTTCGTGCCATCCGAATGCCCCGAAGTCAAGGAAACCTACGAGGAGAACGTGTCAAGGGTTTATACGCAAAACGCCGTTTGGAGCGAGTTTTTGAATGCCCTCAGGCGACTCAACATGCTTAAGTGACAGCGGCTGGTGCTTGACCAGCAATAGCTAAAGGAGAAATATGGGAGGAATTATGAGAACTTCCATGATGCCACGTCCTCAGCGATGACAGCACCTGTGGCAGGGTCGAGCAACTGGAAATGCCACGTGTAGGCCCCCTTGGGGATGCTTGGCAGCCTGAACCTAAAGACTATGAGACCACAAAAACCGTCGCCATTTAGGAAGATGTTGCTGCTAATCCCCTTTAAAGGAGGGCAGGGGAGGCGGGTGGGGAAGAAAAGTATTTAAGTAGAAGAGTCACACTAAAAAAGATGGAAGCGGCGAAGACGATCAGATGCAAGCTCATCGGGCTGACGAAGCGCAAGCGAGAGCTGCTCAATAGAGAGTATGATCACTTCCAGCATTGGCTTGAGACGGGAGAAGATAGAGGCGTATATTCGGCATACAAGCAAGATGCGAAGTGGCTATACAAGAAAGCGAAGCGGATGAAAGGCGTTCCAATAAGAAAAGATTTGATAGATATTCAAAGAAGGGACACGAAAA
>QMVQ01000082.1 GCA_003661185.1 Candidatus Alkanophagales archaeon
GAAGTCTAAGGGAATCTGGGAGAGTTTTAGGATAACATCTTTTATGCAGCTTATGTCCGCCTTCGGGCTCCCACGGTAGCCCATCAATAAAGGATACGCTTTAATCTCTCTTATCATCTCCTCTGCTTCATCCTCGTCTATCGGCAAAATCCTGCGGGAAACGTCCTTCAGAACTTCCACGTAAATGCCCCCTAAGCCGAAAGTCAAAACGTGCCCAAATTGCGGGTCTCTCGTGACGCCCACAATAACCTCAACCCCCTCAACTCTCTCCTGAACGATGATGCCTTCTATTTTCATGTTGAAGCGGTGCATGTTGCTCAAGATGCGGAAGTAAGCGTCCCTCAATTCCCCCTCGTCATCTGCGAATTGCACCCCACCAACGTCTGTTTTGTGTAAAAGCTCTGGCGAAAATGCCTTTAAAACCACCGGGAAGCCCATTCTTCTCGCTATCTCCAAAGCCTCATCCGGGCTCGAAGCTATGTCCTCCTCGGGCACGGGGATGCCGTAAGCTTTCAATATTCGCCGCCCTTCCCGCTCGTTTATCACGAGAGTGCCCGCCGCTCTTGTCTCTTCTATTATCTTACGCACCACCATCACGTTCCTTTCAACTTTGATGCCTTTTCGGGCTCTCTTTTCTTCCATTTTAAGCTCGCGCCCCCTATACTCGTTTAGTGCGCCGAGCACACGGACCGCTCGTCTCGGCTCATCGTAGTTAGGGACGCCATGCGCCTTCAAAATAGGCAAAGCAGCCTCGACGTCAGTGCCGCCCATGAACGACGCCACTATGGGTTTTAAGTCCTGAAACTTCGCAACGACCTCCGCAGTCTTTTCGACCTCGGTCATCGCCTGCGGCGTCAAGATTACGAGGAGCGCCGCAACGTTTTCATCTGCGATGACAGCCTCAAGAGCTTTCTCGTAGCGGTCGGCGGTGGCATCCCCGAGAACGTCCACGGGGTTGTAGATGCTTGCATGCGGCGGAAGCTCGTCTTTCAGCTTTCTTATCGTACTGTCGCTGAACCTTACAAGTTCTAACCCGTATTCGGCGCAGGCGTCCGCCGCAAGAACTCCCGGACCGCCTGCATTTGTCACTATCGCCACTTTGTTCGTCTCTGGAATCTTTAGGAGGCTGAAGCCTGTGCAGATGTCAAAAAGCTCTTTAAGGGAATCCGCAACGGTGATGCCGGACTGTCGTGCGGCGGTCTTAAAAACCTCGTAGGAACCTGCGAGAGCGCCGGTGTGCGAAGACGCCGCTTTTGCGCCTTCCGCCGTCCTTCCGGACTTTATTGCGACGACTGGCTTGTTACAGGCTTCTGCAGCGCACATAAGTTTTTTGCCGTCCTTCACGCCTTCTAAGTAGAGAGCGATGGCTTTGGTGTGCTCGTCGTCCTTGAGAAATTCTAAGAGGTCGGCTTCGTCCACGTCGCACTTATTTCCAAGACTTATGAAGTAGCTGAAACCGATGGCTTCCTTATCGGCGAGGTCGAGGACCGCCGTGCATAGAGCTCCGCTTTGCGAGATGAAGGCGATGTGCCCGGGCTCCGGTGCCTTCGCCGAGAAGGAAGCGTTGAGCTTCGAATATGCGGCTATGATGCCCAAGCAGTTCGGACCAATGATGCGAGTCCTGCCCTTTGCAGCATCTAAGAGCTCCTGCTCAAGCTGTAAGCCCTCCTTACCAATCTCCCGAAAGCCTGCGGAGATGACGACGGCGCCCTTTGCGCTCGCTCGCCTTATGACTTCGGGAACGATGACATTTGGCACGCACACAACTATTAAGTCCACAGCGCCCACTTCAGAAACGTCCTTGTAGCACTTTAAGCCCAGAATCTCGTCGGCGGCTGGATTTATGGGAAATATTTCGCCCTCGAACCCATACTCAATAATGTTCTTCAAGACCGAGTGCCCGACCTTGCCCTCTTTCCTCGAAGCTCCTACGACAGCAACTGAAGTCGGTTTAAAGATTCTGTTAAGCATTCTTCGCCTTATGCATCCTGCCTGTCCGTCGTCAGCCGTTAGCGCTGACCGCGCAACCGTTTCCTCTCTGCAAGCCGCACCACAGGCTTTAACTCTTCAAGCTCCTTCGCCTCAATATATCCAGCTTCCGTCGCCGCAGTTACGAGCCGCTCGCCCAGCTTGGAGCGCACAAGCACCGTCGAAAAGCCCTCCGGTGTCCCCACTGAGCCTACTGATACATCCGCAAGCTCCGCTGTGAAGTCCGTGCAGACCGCACACCCTGGCATCGCACGCCCCTCCAACTCGCTGAGCTTCATCACGAAAACCCTCTCGCCGCCGTCCGCCGTGTGAATCCAAAAGAGCCCTTTCCGCACCTCAAGTTTCTTAACTTTCTTGACGTCGCCAACAAGCTTCGCAACAAAATCCATCAACGACGGCTTGAAGCCCTCCATGCAAAAAAGTCCCAAAAGTAGCTTTATTTTCTCCTGTCCTATTCTATAAGGCTCGTCCAGCGTCTGCACTTTTCTCAACGCTTGTATCTGGCACGGCGTCCCCACAAATCCTATTCTCTCGTAACCAGCGTCTAAAGCGTCCCTAACGCCGAGAACGCTCGGCGACGCTACATATTTCGTCCCGGCGCTCTTTATAAGTTCTTCGGCGTTGTTGACGACTTTGACTTCGTTCTCCCAAGCCTCGTTAGCGCTCGTGACCACTGCGCAGTCCAGCACCCCCTCGCTCAGCGCAAAAGCGAGAAGTGCTGTCACGGCGCCGCCGTCTTGTGCATTTTTCAAAATTTTCGCATCAGTCGCCCGCACTGCATACGCCTTCCTGAAAACGCCGAGCGTCTCCTCCTCCCCTCTCGCCCGCTCGAATACCTTTCGCTCAATTTCCTCAACGTCCAGCGAAACTCGTGGACAAAGCGTGTAGCAAAGCCCGCAGAGCACGTCATAGTCCGCCTCGAAGCTCGGCGTCGCCGTCTCGCCGCTTTTTATGCTTATCCAGCCGCAAAACGCTGCACACGTCCCGCAAAGGCTACATCTCCCCACCTCGACAACTGCCTCCTTTAGGTCAGCAAAGCCGCACTCCAGAAACCTCGGCAACCTTACATATCTTATTTCTGGCTTAACTCCCTCAGTGCTCATTTCTCTCCACCTCTCAGTCTTCCTGCGACATTCTAACCTTTTTCCTTAGCTTCTTATATTCTGAAACCACACGCTCTTGAATCTTTTCGATTTCACTCTCAGGTAGATGCCTGAAACGCCCTTGCAGCATCAAATATTCACGCACCGGCTTCAACGACTCCACGTCCATGTCAATGCTCAACTTGTAAACACCGTTCTCCACTTCATAAAGCGGGAATACACCTGTTTCGACGGCGAGCCGCCCCAGCTTTATCGTCAGCTTCGGCTCGAACCGCCAGCCAGTGCAGCACGGACTTAAAACGTGCAAATACGACGGCCCTTGCGTCTCGACCGCCTTCCGCACCTTCCGCATCAAGTCGTAAGGATACGAAGGACACGCAGTCGCTACATACGGAATCCCGTGCGCCACGGCGATTTCCGGCATGTTCTTTTTCCAAGTTCGCTGCCCGATGCTCTTCGCACCGTGCGGCGCCGTCGTCGTCCACGCCCCGTAAGGTGTCGAACCCGAACGCTGAATGCCTGTATTCATATAAGCCTCGTTGTCGAAGCAGACGTAGAGGAAGTCGTGCCCCCGCTCCATCGCCCCTGAGAGCGCTTGAAGTCCGATGTCAGCGGTGCCGCCGTCGCCCGCAAAGCCCACAACTTTTATCCTACGCCCCGGTTCCAACTTTTTCCTGCCCTTCCGCAGCAGCGCTTTGTAAGCTGATTCTATCCCTGAAACGACGGCGCCCACGTTTTCGAAGAGGGTGTGGATCCAAGGAACACGCCACGACGTCCAAGGCAATGCCGACGAAATTATTTCCACGCAGCCGGTCGCTGTAACTATGATTACGTCTTTACCGAGCGCCTTGCAGACGAGTCGCACCGCAAGCGCCTCGCCACAGCCCATGCACGCACGATGCCCGGGCGCAAAATACTCTTCCGCCGGAATCTCGTTTTCAAACCTCACAGCCACCTCTTTCACCTCCAACTCATCGCCTCACTCCCGTAGCCCCACAAACTCAAAGCCCTCAAGCTCGCCGCTTGAAACACGCTCTTTTGTCCGTCGCAGCACGTTTTCAAACTCCTCAGCCCTAACGTCCCTGCCGCCGAGACCGCCGACAAAACTTACGACCTTCGGACGCTTTCCCTCGGGCAAATGGTAGAGGGCAGCACGCACCTCCGAACACAGCGGACCGCCCATCCCGAAGGAGAGCGCACGCTCAAAGACGCAAACTACCTCCACGCCCCGCAGAGCCCTACAAACCTCCTCAAACGGAAAAGGGCGCCAGAGCCGCAACTTCACAAGCCCGACGCTCTCACCATGCTCCCGCAATGCATCCACAGCGAGCGCCGCCGTCTCCGAGTAACTCCCCATCATCAGCAGCAAAATGTCCGCACCCTCCGCCCTATAAGTCTCAACAGGACGGTATTCTCTCCCAAAAACTTCTTTAAACTCCTTAAAAGTCTCTAAAATCTTCTCGTAGGCGTTTTCGATAGCGACTTCTTGCGCCTTCTTCACCTCGGTGTATATGTAGGGCGGACCGTAGCAGCCCATGCTCACCGGGCGGTCGGGGTCGAGCGGGAACGGATATTCCGAAGGCGGCAAGAACTCCCGAACCGCTCCCTCCTCAGGCAGAAGCACAGGCTCGACGACGTGCGAGACGTGGAAGCCGTCAAGGTGCACCATGGCTGGTAACAGCACGTCAGGACGTTCCGCAACACGATATGCACAAAGCATCAGGTCAAAAGCCTGTTGGGCGTTTTCTGCAAACATCTGAATCCAGCCGCAATCCCGAACCGCCATGGCGTCAGAGTGGTCACCCCAGACGTTTAAAGGTGCCGAGAGTGCCCTGTTTGCGATTGCAGCGACCACTGGAAGCCGCATCGCCGACGGCACGAACAAAACTTCGTGCATCAGCTCAAGCCCCTGCCCGGCGGTGCATGTGAAAACGCGTGCGCCGCACGCCGCCGCGCCGACGACGGCGCTCATCGCCGAGTGCTCGCTCTCCACACAAATGAACTCCGCATCGAGCTCACCATTCGCCACCATTTCCGCAATGCGCTCCACGATGTGCGTCTGCGGCGTGATTGGGTATGCGGCGACCACGTCAACGTCAGCCATGCGCACAGCCTCTGACACTGCATGCGAGCCCTCCAGCGCCACTTTTCTTGACATGCCCTTCACCTCGTTCACTCCCCCTCCTCAACCATCTCGATGGCGTCCCTCGGACACTCGTGCGCGCAGATGCCGCAGCCCTTGCAGTAGTAGAGCTCGGTCTCGTAACGCCCGTCTTTGAACACGACGCAGCCCTCCGGGCAATAAATATAGCAGTTCCCGCACATTATACAAAGCTCTTGCTTCCGCACTGGACGCTCGCTGCGCCAGTCTCCAGTCCTGTATTCGGCGGCGCTCCCCGGCTCCGTGACTATCGCTCCGACCTCAAGCTCCTTCCAGCTCAATTCCCCCTTCAATACGGCACCTCCCAGATTAAGCAGCCGAAAAACCAAGATAGAAATCAAAAGACGTTCGTCCTCTCATAAGCCTCTCTCATCGCTCGCATGTTTTTTTCAGCAAGCCCGTCGCCGAAACGCTCCTGTAACGGCTCCTCAAGCGATTCCAGCTTCACTATGCCCCTCGCCTTCAACAACGCCCCTATCATCGTTGTATTCACAATATTCCTGCCCAAAATTTCCTTTGCTATGCTTGAGGCGTCCACGAACGCTACCCGCTCGACCTCATATTTCTCTTTTATCTCCTCTCCCGACCTTTTCGTGTTCACTACCGCCAATCCCCCCTCTTTTAGGTCCTTCGTCGGGTTCACTATGTCGAGGAGCGTCGGGTCAAGCACGACAACCACGTCCGGCTCCTTTATTTCAGTCCGCACTCGTATTGGGCTGTCGCTTATCCGCAAAAAGGCGAGAACAGGGGCGCCTCGCCGCTCAGGTCCGAAGCTTGGCATGGACTGCGCATACTTACCCTCGCTTATTGCGGCATGCGCTACGAGTTCTGCGAGCGTCACGCCGCCCTGCCCGCCCCTTCCGTGTATTCTCACCTCGATAATCCCCACTTTGCATCACCCCTAGCTCCTTTCCAAGTTTTTTAAAAACCTCTCTATTCTCGCAAGCGCCTCATTGATGTTCTGTTGCGACGTTGCGTAAGAACATCTTATATAGCCCTCGCCGCACTCGCCGAAGACATTTCCAGGAACCACGACGACACCCTCCTTCAAAAGCAGGCGCTCCACGAATTCTTCAGAAGAAAGTCCCGTGCCTTCTATGGACGGGAAAATATAAAATGCCCCTTTCGGCTCAAAGCAGTCTAAACCAACGTCTCTAAGCCCTTTTAGTATGAGACGCCGTCTTCTGTCGTATTCTTCTACCATCTCACGCACGTATTTCTCACCGGCGCTTAGAGCTTCGATGGCGGCGACCTGCGCAGTCACGGGCGCGCAGAGCATCGTGTATTGATGAATCTTCATCATCGCCTCTATGATGTCAGCGTTTCCGGCGGCGAAGCCCAGCCGCCAGCCAGTCATCGCATACGCCTTCGAGAAACCGTTCAGCAGGATCGTGCGCTCCTTCATGCCTTCAAGCGAAGAGAAGCACGTGTGCTTTCCTTCGTAAGTCAGAAGCCCGTAAATCTCGTCAGAAATGACGAGGATATCATGCTCATTTACAACGTCCGCAATCTCTTCCAAGTCTTTTTTCTTCATTATGGCGCCTGTTGGATTGTTCGGATAATTCAGAATCAAAGCTTTCGTCCTCTCAGTTATTTTCGCCTCTAAGCTCTCGGCAGTCAGCCTGAACTCGTCAGCCTCGCGCGTCTCGACGGTCACGGGCATCCCGCCGGCGAAGACCACGCACGGCGCGTAAGAGACGTAGGAAGGCTCGTGAATCAGCACTTCGTCACCGGGGTTCACGAC
>QMVQ01000083.1 GCA_003661185.1 Candidatus Alkanophagales archaeon
CCATCGCATCTAAAATTATTTTACCGCCCGTCAGTCTCGAAATCTTCTCCAGAGTTTTCAATTTTATGTTGCGCAGCGCCATCATGCCGTTTTCGGCGAAATAGTGCATTGCGGCGCTGCTGATATCCTTGCGGCAGAGGACGACGTTGGCGCCCAAGTCGTGTAAGCGTCTAACGATGTTTTCGAGGGCGGAGAACGAGTAACGGGAGCGCTCAAGCTTCTCAAGCTCCTCAGGACCACTAAGCTCAACCTCGACGGCAAGCTCGCCGAGAGTCCCGACGGGTGGTCCGATGCTTGTGCCGACGAGCGCGATCTTTGGGTTCTCCACGCTTGAAGGCATATTCGGGAGCACGACCTTAGCCTCGACGAGTACGCCCCTGAGGAGTTGGGTGTCCCTGACGCTCCCACCCTGAACTCTTTCGAGTGTGATGTTTTCGGCGTCCGCCTTGCCGTCTTCAAGCGTTGAAAGCACCGCTTTGACAATAAGCTCGGCAAAGAATTCCTTGTAAGATGCAAGCATTTTGTTGTTCAGGGCGGATTTCGCAACGCTCCGCAGCGAGCGTCCGTCCCGCATGACAACTGCCAGCTCCTCCAGAATTCTTATGCTCTCGCTCGCCGCCTTCTTGTAGCCTTCAATTATCGTCGTCGGGTGTATTCCCAGCTCTAACAGCTCGATGGCGTTCTTTAGGAGCTCGCCTGCGAGGATGACCGCAGTCGTGGTGCCGTCGCCAGCTTCCTCGTCCTGCGTCTTTGCAAGCTCTAAAAGGAGCCCTTCGACAGGATGATCGACGTGCGTGTTCTCGAAAATCGTGCGCCCGTCCCTCGTTACAATGATGAAGTTGTCCTCGTCCACGATGATTTTATGGAAGCCCTGCGGTCCAAGCGAGGAAGCTACGAGCGAGGCGTAACGCCACGCAACCTCTATGTTGCTGAGCAGGATGATGCGGTGGATTTCCTTCTCGGACTTGCCGAGCAGCGGGTTCTCGGCCATCCTTAGTCCTTTCGCATCGCGGCTTTTAACATTAACGCCGCTGCGTGTCCGTGAAGGAGGAAGCAACACACGGGAATTGGCAGCAACAAATTCTTAAACCCAAAACGTCAAGAGCAATAGGGGGACGAAATGGGCGCGGAAGAGGAAGTGTTGCTGAAGCGGCTCAAGATAAAGCTTGACCACTGGATAGAACATAACAGGGAGCACGAGGAGAGTTTTATAAAGGAAGCGGAGAACGCTAAGGACGCAGGGCTCGAGGGCGTCGCCATGCTCATCGAAGAAGCTGCGAGGAAGATGAGGGAGGCGACGCATTGCCTCATGGATGCGTTAAACATGTTGAGTTAGGTCAAGATGCCAGTGAGGATAGGGGATGTGGAGCTTTGCAGGAAGCCTTTAGTCGTGGGTGTGCTTACGAATTTGTATTTGTCGGATGCCATAGCTGCGAAGCGAGCGGGCGCCGACATTTTAGAGCTGCGAGTGGACTTCCTCGGGGAGAGGGATGCCGCTCGCATAAGAGAATTCATGAAAAAAGTTAAAGAGGGGGTCGGACTCCCGATAATAGCGACGAACAGGGCTGAAAGGGAGGGCGGCAGGTTCAAAGGGACGGAAGAGGAGAGAATATCGCTTTTGAAGGGAGTAATGGGGGCGGCGGACGCCGTGGACGTAGAGCTTTTCACGGCTCTTGAGGACACTGGAATCGTAGAAAAGGCGGCGGAATTAGGAATCACAACGATTATCTCGTTTCACGATTTCATGGGCACGCCAAGCAGGGACGAAATTTTGAGCACGATAAATAAGATGCACGCGCTTGGCGACGTTGCGAAGGTTGCAGTTACGCCAAATAGCCTTGAGGACGCCCTAACGCTCTTAGAAGTGACGTTAAGCCTGAGGGGTGGGAAGCCGGTGGTGGCGATAAGCATGGGCGCCCTCGGCAAGCACACACGCATCATTGCACCGCTCTACGGCTCCGCCCTGACTTACGGGTCTGTGGGCGAGAGCGTCGCCCCCGGACAACTGAGCGTCTGGGAGCTGCGACGGATTTTGGACGTGCTGACATGACCGCATGTGCCGAAGCGTCTGGGCATGCCGAAATGGGGGAAATAACGAGCGAGGAGATGGCAGCGCTTGACGAGAATTGCGAGTTTTTCGGGCTTTCCCGCTTGCAACTGATGGAGAATGCGGGGGCTGCCGTTGCCAGAGAGGTGCGAGCTGTTGTTAACGGCGGCAGGGGCAGAGGTGGTGGCGATAAATCCAAGATAATAGTATTCGCGGGCAGGGGAAATAACGGCGGCGATGGCTTCGTAGCCGCAAGGCATCTCGCACGAGATTTCGACATTAGAGTTTTCCTTCTTGGGCAAGCGTCGGAGATACGGACCGATGAGGCTCGAAAGAACTGGGAGGTTCTGCGGTGGAGTGGCTGCGCTCTGAGGGAGCTGCGGGACTCTTCAGAGCTGCGGCTGCTCAAAGACGAGGTAAGCGGGGCGGCGGCGATAGTAGATGCGATATTCGGGACGGGAATACGTGGCGAAATCCGAGAGCCGGAGGCGACAGCCATAGACCTGATGAACGTGGCGAGGGGAGGAGGAGTCCCCATAATTGCGGTGGACGTGCCTTCGGGCTTGGACCCGGACACGGGCAGCGTCGCCGGAAAATGCGTGCGGGCGAGCGTGACAGTGACGTTCCACAAGCCGAAACCGGGGCTGCGGCAGAGGGCGGAAGTAGCAGCGACGTTCGTCGGCGAGCTGAAGGTTGCGAGCATTGGAATCCCGCCTGAAATCGAAAGGCTTGCAGGTCCTGGTGACCTGAAGCTTTTACGGCGACGGCGTGCCAACAGCCACAAAGGGGACAACGGCAGAGTCTTGATAGTCGGTGGCGGACCGTTTTCGGGAGCGCCGACGCTTGCGGCATTTGCAGCGTTGCATGCCGGTGCGGACTGGGTGACTGTGGCGGCGCCGAAGAGTGTCTCCAAGACGATTGCGTCGTTCTCGCCGAACCTCATCGTTGAAAAGCTTTCCTCCGACATCTTCGTCGAGGACGACGTGCCGGCGGTGCTTGAGCTTGCGATGCGGCATGATGTGACGGTTGTGGGCATGGGGCTCGGCGATGACGGAGCAACGAAAAACGCCCTACGCACGCTTTTCTCTCTTTTAGAGGGGAAAATCGTGGTGGACGCCGACGGCTTCTATGGACTTGAGCTGCCTGCAAAAGCGTCTCAGAAGGTCATAATAACGCCGCATGCCGGCGAGTTCTCGAAAATTCCGAGTGTCGCCGAGAAGCCGCCCGCCGACGTTGAAGAAAGAGCGGAGTTTGTGAGGCGATTTTCGAGGAAGAACGGGGTGGTGACGCTGATGAAGGGCGTCGTGGACGTGATTTCCGACGGCGAGCGAGTTAAACTAAACACGACTGGAAACGCTGGCATGACGGTAGGTGGGACCGGAGATGTGCTCGCAGGCGTCGTCGGCGCCTTTTATGCCGTAAGCGAAGCCTTCAGAGCAGCAGTCGCCGCCGCTTTCGTGAACGGAGCCGCCGGCGACTCTGCATTCGATAAGCATGGCTACGGACTGCTCGCCACCGACGTCATCGAGAATATTCCCAAAGTATTGCTCAAGTTCGGGCGTCGCTGAGCTTTTCTCAGGAGACAAAATCCGAAGGCTGTGGTATTTCGAGCTTCAGCCCCTTTCTCTTTCTTATTTTCATGACGATGTCGTGGAACATGGCTTGCGGCAGCGGTTCGAAGCCTGCGAACTCGGTGCTCCAGAGCGCCCGCCCCTCCGTCGCAGACCTTATGTCGCCAGCGAAGCCGAACATTTCTGCGACGGGCGCCTTCGCCTTCACGGTCGTCATATCGCCTTCCATCTGGATGTCGAGGATTTGCCCACGGCGACCTTGCAGTTCTCTCGTGACATTGCCAAGGAGGTTCTGCGGAGCGGTGATGAAGACCTCCATTATCGGCTCCAGCAGTATGGGCCTCGCCATGAGGATGGCGGCGTTTATCGCAGCCCTGACGGCGGGAATGACCTGAGCGGGACCTCTGTGGATGGCGTCTTCGTGGAGCTTGGCGTCCACGAGCTTGACCTTTATACCGAGGCAGCGTTCCCGTGCGAGCGGCCCCTTATCCATCACGTCCTTGAAGCCTTCGATGATGAGTTCCATAGTCTCGTTGAGGTATTGGATGCCCTTCGTTACGTCAATAAGAACATTGCCCTCGTGGATATCCACGATGCCCCGCGCTTCGTCCTTGCTCATGCCCGCTTCTTCGAGGCGGCGGCGCCGCATCTTGTCGTCGAGGTCCATCGAAATCGCACCCTCTTTTATCTTGCTCAGCACCTCTGGCTCCAACGGTTCGACCACGAAATAGAACCTGTTGTGGCGGTTCGGCGACTTGCCCTCGACAGGTCCGGCGGTGCCTTGAACGGTCTCTCGGTAAACGACGATGGGTGGCGACACGATGATAGGCACGTTTTCATCAACGTTGATGCGGTGCGTGATGATTTCGAGGTGTAGCTCGCCCATTCCAGAGATAAGATGCTCGCCGGTTTCTTCGTTGAGTTCAATGCGCACCGTTGGGTCTTCCTTCGCTATTTTTCTCAAAATCTCAATGAGCCTCGGCAAATCTTTCATGCTCTTTGCCTCGACGGCGACGGTCACGACGGGCTCGCTGTAATGTCTTATGCTCTCGAAGGGCATCATCTCGATGGTGGAGAGTGTGTCGCCGACAGCAGCGTCCTTGATGCCGGTGAGCGCAACGATGTTCCCGGCGCAGATTTCGTCCACCTCGACACGATGCTCGCCGATGTAAACACTGACCTGCTGGATTCGTCCTTTACGGTGCTTGCCGACGACGTTGAGTTCCATGCCTTTGCGGAGCATGCCGCTGAAGAGGCGTCCGGTGATGACCTCGCCGGCGTGCGGGTCGACGGTGACACCAGTAACAATCATCGCAACCGCACCGTTTCTATCGCACCGCAGCATGCTCTGCCCAATCTCGCTCTCGACGTCACCCCGCCAGATGACCGGAATTCGTATTTTCTGCGCCTCCAAGGGGTTGGGGAGGTGTCTGACGACCATGTCGAGCACGACCTCATGCGCCGGGCTCAGCTCCGCAAGCTTCGCCATTTCGTTCTGCGTACAGTAGTCATAGACCTCGTTGAAGCCGACGCCGGTCTTTTGCATGCTCGGGACGCTGATTGCCCACTTGTAGAGGGCGGAACCGAAGGCGACGCTGCCGTTGGTGGCGTCGAGCCGCCACTCGTCGTATTTCTCAGGTTTCATGCCCTTAATCATCTTGTTTACGCCGTCAATGACCTTTGCGAGCCGCATCTGCATTTCCTTCTTGTCCACCTTGAGCTCGTTGATGAGGCGGTCGACCTTGTTGACAAAGAGGACAGGCTTGACGTTCTCTCGCAGTGCCTGACGCAGCACGGTTTCAGTCTGTGGCATGATGCCCTCGACGGCATCGACGACGACGACGGCGCCGTCAACCGCCCGCAACGCTCTCGTGACGCCGCCACCGAAGTCCACGTGTCCCGGCGTGTCTATCAAGTTTATCAGGAACTCGTCACCGCCGAACCTGTGGACCATGGAGACGTTCGCTGAGAATATCGTGATGCCACGTTGCTGTTCGAGGTAGTAGAAGTCGGTGAAAAGCTGCTCGCCCGCAAGCTCCTTGGAAATTATGCCGGCGCCTGCAAGGAGGTTGTCGGTTAGCGTCGTCTTCCCATGGTCGATATGGGCGATTATCCCGATGTTCCGAATGCGCTCCGGCTTGTCCATCAGATTCTTCAACAGCCCTACTACTTTCTTGCCACGAGTTGCCATTTCTTCGCTGCCTCCTACTCGCTTGTTGGGCGTTCATCTTGAAATCACTTCCCTACATGGCGCTCTTGCTTTAATAATATTTCGCCTCGCTGGCAATTTCTCGATTCACCGCCAGCCCTAATTCCCGCGTTTTGATGTCGCACGGGCTTAGAAGAGCACATGAAATGAATGCGGAAGAGCTAACTGTTGCTTTTAATAATCCGGAAAACGTTTCTATAAAATGTCGCTAAGAGGACCACCGATTTCAATCGGTGGATTAGGGTGGGTGGGAAAGTTTTATATACTTAATCTAACAATTATCTAACATGGAAAAGAAGTTAGTGAGAACGCTGTGTTTCAAACTTATCCCAGATAATCCAGAATTACTTGATGAGCTCATGCTCGAATTCCGCAATGTATTCGACCAATATCTCAAAGCTTGCAAAAAGCTAAACACAACGAGCAGAAACAAGCTTGAGAGGTATCCCGTTAAGTCGAGGCTCATTCAGAACACAAGACAGATGGCGAGGGAAAAGGCGAGAGAAGCTGTAAAATCTTATTTTGAACTCAAGAGACAAGGAAAAGAAGCCTCATTCCCAAAACTAAGAAAGAAGCCGATGCCAGTTAAGATGAACTACAGAGAAGGATACATCGTTAAGGAAGATTTTACGGTTAGGATATCTGTCTACCCAAGAATTCACGTTCACGGCAGACTTGAGGGAAGTGAGTTGGATTTTGCCTATCTCTACAACGCTTTGAAGGGCAAGTATGACATAGGGACTGCTGAACTGCTCAAGAAGAGTGGTGAATTCTACTTACATATAACCATAAGCAAGGATTTTAACCAGTCTTACGAGCCCAAAACCTTCATTGGGGTTGATGTGAACGAGAACTCCGTTGCCATAACAGCTTTAGACGAAAGTGGTAGAGTGTTGAAATCAGCAATTCTGGAATTCAACGAGCTGAAATTCCTTCGACACAGGTTTGACATGATTAGAAAGCGTGTTCAATCTAAGAAGCCATCCATGTTAAAGGTGCTGGGAAGGCTTGAGAAGAACACAGTAAAAGACTGGTGTCACAAGATATCGAGGATTGTAGTTGAGTTTGCTAAGCAGTTCGAGAGACCTATCATCGTAATGGA
>QMVQ01000084.1 GCA_003661185.1 Candidatus Alkanophagales archaeon
ATAAATTGGGGCAGGAGTGTCAACTACCACCCGTTGAAACGGGAGGCTTGTAGGTGATTCCAATGTGGAACCCCTACATCAGGCCAGTTGACAGCGGCCCTGCGGACAGGAGCCCGCTCCCGTTCACACAGTTAAGAGCATCATCGCCCTCGAAGCGTCCTTTAGGTGCCTTAAAGCTCTGCTCTAAGGTGATGTTAGAACGTCCGTTTAAAAAGTTAACGGAGGTGAGAAGGCGGCATTCCTCCACCCGTCGGGTGGTCTCCTGCCGCCAAAGCTTATGAAAACAAGTGGCGGCTATGTGGGAAAAATCTTGGAAATAGATTTGAGTACTGACTTAGTAAAAGAAAGGGAGGTTAAAAAAGATTTTGCGGTAAAATATGTTGGGGGGCGTGGTTGGGGCGCAAGGATGCTTTACGATATCCTTTTCGACAAAATACGTGCGTTTGACCGTTTTAGATTCATGGACGTAGCTTTAAGCCCGGAGAACGTGCTGATAGTCGCCACGGGTCCGCTGACCGGTCTTTACTTCCCAGCGGCGGGGAAGACGTCGCTCGTCTCGATATCGCCTGCGACCGGCATTTATGCGGATTCGAACTTCGGGGGGATGTTCGGCGTCGAGCTCAAGCAGGCAGGCTACGACGCCATCGTTATAAGGGGCGCAGCCCGCTCCCTGAAATACGTTTACATCAACGACGACGTAGTTGAGATAAGGGACGCATCAGCATACGAGGGGAAAGGCTGCATGGAGACCGAGCGTCGCATAAAAGAGGAAATAGGCGACGAGAGCGTGCGTGTTGCGTGCATCGGACCTGCTGGCGAGAACCTCGTGAGGTTCGCTTGCGTCACCACAGAGTGGGGGCGGAACGCAGGTCGCACCGGCATGGGTGCCGTCCTCGGCGCTAAGAAGCTTAAAGCCATTGCGGTTCAGGGCTCCAAGGACATTCCTGTCCACGACTTGGAAGCGTTTATTAGCGTCAGCAATAAGGGTTACGAATACCTGCGGCAGCATTTCCTCTTCGACCTTTGGCAACGCCAAGGACTGATGTCCGTCGTGGATTACATCAACACGATGGGCGTCCTCCCCACCTACAACTACCGCCACGGCGTCTTCGGCCGGGCGGACGACATCAACGGCGAGACCATGGAGCGTCGTTATAAAATCGGCGATTCCGCCTGCTTTGCATGTTCGATGTGCTGCGGGAACATTTGTCTCGTAAAAGAAGGTAAATATGCAGGGACGGTCGTTGAGGGTCCTGAATATGAAACAGCGTGCATGTTCGGTCCGAACCTTGGCGTCGATGACTTCTCCTGCATCGTCCGAGCCAATTATCTGTGCGATGACCTCGGCATAGACACGATAACCGCCGGAAACTTGATAGCAGCGCTAACCGAAGCTTACGAGGCGGGCATCGTGAAGAAAGAAGATTTGGGTTTCGAGTTGCGATGGGGCGACTGCGACAGGATTTTGGAGCTTTTAGAGATGATTGCGAGGCGGGAAAGCATCGGTGATGTCCTCGCTGAAGGCGCTTACGGCGTGCTTCAGAAGTGGGGCGAGATGCGACGCCTGATTTCGCACGTGAAGTTTCTGGAGCAGACAGGCTACGACGCCCATGTCTCGCTCTGCATGGCGCTCGCATATGCAACATGCGACATCGGAGCGCATCATAATAGGGCGTGGCCCATCGCCAAGGAGCTGGAGGTCGGCGCCGAGTGGGGCGTCGAGGAGAAGGTTCACCTTGTCATCTACCACCAGACGGTGCGCCCGCTCTTCGATATGCTCGGCGTCTGTCGCCTTCCTTGGATTGAGCTTGGCATGGATGAGAAGCTTTATGCGGAAGCCTATACCGCGGCAACAGGCGTCGAAACCTCTTTGGAGGAGCTTCTGAAGCGTTCTAAGATGGTTTACAACCTAACGAGGAGCATAAGCGTGCTGCTGGGCGTGCGTCGCCGCGACGACTACCCGCCGGAGCGTGTTTTCGAGGAATCGTTGCGTGGCGGCCCGCACGACGGCGCAAAGCTCGACAAACGGGCTTACGAGGAGGCGCTGAACCTTTATTACGAGTTGCGGGGCTGGGACGAGAACGGCATTCCCATGGAGGAGACTTTGGTGCAGTGCGGGCTTGAGGACGTTGCTGCTGCTATTAAGGAGCTTAGAGAGGGGCGACAAGAGAAGTGAGTTTTCTTCGTGGGCATTTCTCTTCTCTGCCCGAAGTCTCCTGCAAGAAGTACAGTGGGCTATGCGGCGTCTAAGCAGAGGTCCAAACATAGTTCTCATTGGTCTCCCAGCGCTCTCGTCCTGACCCATTCCGACGAAAGCTTGACTACATCACGAAAGGCTTATCAGTCCCGACGAGGCGCTCGCGACTGCCCTTAGCACAAAACTCTAAATGAGATCAAGCCGCCGCAGCTCGTTTACTAAGATTTCGACCGCCTTTTCGCAGTCTTCTTTGGTCTTCCCGCCGGTGATTACCAACTTTCCGGAGCTGAATATCAATATTGCGACCTTGGGCTCATCTATCCTGTAAACAAGACCGGGGAAGACCTCAGGCTCGTATTCCATGCCCTCAAGCCCGAGCCCTGTAACAATGGCGCTCAAGTTCAACTCGGTGTTGAGGTCTGTGGAGGCGACGATGTTCTGGACTTTGAACTTCGGGTGCTCTTCGACTTCGATTCCGATGCTACGGAAGTCCTCAGCTATTTTATCTATGACCTTGCGGACGTCCTCGATGCTCTTAGAGCCGGTGCAGACAACCTTCCCGGAGCGGAAAATCAAGAATGCAGCTCTCGGCTCTTTGACTCTGTAAACGAGCCCGGGGAACTTCTTCTTCGTGAATTTCGCACCTTCAAGCTTTGATTCTATATATTTTAGGTCGAATTCGTCAGCGAGTTTCGCATTCGCCACGACGTTCTCTATCTTTATGGGAGGTATCTCGCTCATACAATTGTCTTTTTATAAAGAATATATAAAAGGGGTTATACCAGCGGCACAAGCAGGTGGGGTGTGTCAGGTGCCGAAGAAGAAAATTAAAAAAATACGTGGTTCAAGAACGTGCGGTGGCGGCGCCAAAAGGCACAGGGGCGGTGGCAGCCGTGGCGGGCGTGGCAACGCCGGCATCTGCAAGCACCATTACATAAAGGCGCTGCTCGAGGGGCGAGAGAAGGGGAAGAGAGGTTTTACGCCGCCATATCGCTACGAGAAGACTGCAGTGAACGTCGGCGAGCTTGACGAGTTTGCTGAACGCTTAATTGCGGAGGGCAAAGCTGAGCGGCGGGGCGACGCAATTTTCATCGACCTCACGAGGCTCGGTGTCGACAAGCTGCTTGGTGGCGGCAGCGTGCGCAAGAAGCTCGTCGTGAGCGTCTCTGAGTTCTCGGAGCGTGCGAAGGCGAAGATAGAAGAGTTAGGCGGCGAGCTGGTGACTGAGCATGAGTGAAGAAGGCCTTCGGCTTAGGGACGTGCTCACGCCCCTCTTGAACAGATTTCCGATGGTGGAGCGCCCGACATATCACGTCCATTTCCGCACGAAGCTCTGGTGGACGGTTGGCATCCTTCTTTTGTATTTTGCGTTGTGCAACGTTCCGCTTTTCGGGCTGTCGCCGGAGTCAAGAGAGCTTTTTGGCAGGTTCAGAGCAATATTCGCAGGCGAGTCCTTCTCGCTCATGGCACTTGGCATCGTGCCCATCGTCGACGCTTCCATCGTGCTGCAACTGCTCGTCGGCGCCCAAATTCTAAGATTGGACTTGAGTGACCCCGACGACCAAGCGTTTTACCAAGGTTTACAAAAGTTGCTTGTCGTGTTTTTTACAATCCTCATGGGCTTGACTTACGTCGTCGGCTATTATTTACCAGATCCGACGATTGCAGAGAGGCTCGGCGTTTCATTGCGCTTCATATCTTTGCTGCTGTTCGTCCAAGTCTGCATCGGTGGCATTCTCATCTACTTCATGGACGAAGTCGTCTCGAAATGGGGTATCGGAAGCGGCGTCGGGCTCTTCATTCTCGCAGGAGTCTCGCAGCAGGTCGTCACCGGACTCATAAACTGGGTGCCCGACCAGACAGGGTTGGCAGTCGGCGTAATCCCCCGCTGGATTCAGATTTCGAGACAGCTCAGCCTCTACGAAATTCTGGGCGGTGGCATCACCTTCTTCTTCGAGCACGGGCTCATTGCACTCATAACGACCATCGTGATATTCCTCATCGTCGTTTACATTGAGAGCACCCGCATCGAGATTCCGCTCGCACACTCGCTCGTCCGTGGCGCAAGAGGGCGCTTCCCGGTGAAGCTTCTTTATGCCAGCGTCCTGCCAATGATTCTCGTGCGGGCGCTCCAAGCTTCGATTCAGGGCTTCGGCAGGCTCCTATACGCAAAGGGCGTTACCCTTCTTGGAACTTTTGAAGAAGGGCGGGCGGTCTCAGGACTCATGTACTACCTCGACCCCATAAATAGCCCCTATGATTGGTTCCCGACACTCGTCAGAGTAGCATATCCGAACATCGAGAGCTGGCAGGTCGCCCTCCGCCTCCTGACCGACATGGGTTTCATGGTCGTTGGCGGCGCAATATTTGCACTCTTTTGGATTACCACCACGGGCATGGGACCAAAGGACATAGCGAGGCAGATATACGATGCAGGCTTGCAGATTCCGGGTTACCGGCGGAATCCTGCCGCGATAGAGCGACTGATGGAGAGATACATACCGAGGATTGCGATTTTGGGTGGTGCGATCCTGGGGGCGCTCTGCGTCTTCGCAAACATGCTCGGCACGCTTGGGAGAACGACGGGCACCGGTCTCCTGCTAGCAGTCAGCATCGCCTACGGGCTTTACGAGCAGATGGCTTCCGAACAAGTCATGGAAATGTATCCGGCGCTGCGCAAGTTCCTCGGCGAGGAATAGCTTATCATGGACAATTAGGGATAGAGAAATGTTTCTCAAATTGAAACAAGAAGCGGAGGCAGCACTGAGAGATTCGCTGAGCAAGAGCGGATTAGTGGAGGATTTAGAGTGGGAGAAGTTGCCTGAAAGCTTACTTTTGGAGGAATCAGAGCACGCCGACGTCTCTTCATCGCTTGCGTTCTTCTTGGCATCAATGCTGAAAATGCCACCGAAGGACGCAGCAGCGAGGCTCGTGACGCACGCTGCGGACGCCGTGCTTGAAAGTAAGCTCATCTCAGAGGTGCGGGCGGTCGGTCCTTACATAAATTTCTATGCCGGTGAAAATTTCTTCCAAGAGACTCTGAGGAGGATAAAGGAGGAAGGTTGCGATTTCGGCAGCTTGGGGCTTAGAGGTAAAATAATCTTGGAGCATACCTCCGCAAACCCCGACGGACCATTGCACGTCGGGCACCTGCGGAATGCGACCATCGGCGACGTGCTTGCAAGAGTTCTAAGGAAGGCGGGCTATGAAGTCGAGACGCAGTATTATGTGAACGATATGGGGCGGCAGGTTGCCGTCGCCGTTTTAGGAGCGGACCGTTTCGGGCTCGACGCCACGAAGAAGGGCGACCACGCCGTTGTCGAAGCCTACGTGCGGGCGAGCCGTGCGCTGGAGGAAAGCGAGGGGTTTCGGCGGGAGGCTGAGGATTTAATGCGGCGTTACGAGGCGGGCGACCCCGAGGTTGTGAGGAAATACAGGGAAGTCGTGGAGAAAAGCCTCTCCGGGGCGAGGGAGACGCTTACGCAGCTGGGCATCAAGCATGACCGCTTCGTTTGGGAAAGCGAGTTCGTGCGAAATGGCGACGTGCGGCGGGTATTAAAGGCGTTGCGTGAGCGTGCTGAGGTCGTTGAAGAGGGTGGAGCGCTTGTTTTAAAGCTTGAGGGGTTTGAGAAGGAGCTTGTTTTGCAGCGGAGCGATGGCACCACGCTCTACTCCACGAGAGACCTTGCCTACCACATTTGGAAGGCGAAGCTCGGCGATCGAATGATTGACGTGCTCGGCAAAGACCACGAACTCGTGTCGAAGCAGTTGGCGAGAGCATTAGAGATTTTAGGCGTGCCGCCGCCCGAAGTCGTGATTTTCGAGTTTGTCTCGCTACCCACAGGCTCGATGTCTACGAGAGCCGGAAAGTTTGTCGCCGTTGATGAGCTTTTGGATAAAGTGGAAGCGGCGGCGCTTGATGAGGTTGAGAAGAGGCGTCCCGACTTCAGCGAGGAGCAGAAGCGGCGGGTTGCGAGAATCATCGGCGTCGGCGCCATTCGCTACGACATCGCAAAGGTCTCGCCGGAGAAACCCATGGTCTTCGATTTCGAGCAGGCGCTCGACATGGAGAAGCGAGGCGCGCCGTTCATCCAATATGCGCACGCACGAGCTTCGAGCATTCTGCGGCTTGCGGCGGAAAACGGCTACGTGCAGCGCTCTGACGGTGACTTCTTGCCGCCCGATTTTGACGCAACGCTACTCTCAATGGAGAGCGAGCGGGCGCTCATCAGGGAGCTTTCAAAGCTCGATTACGTCGTTGAGAAGGTCGTGCGGGAGCTGAAGCCGCACCATTTAGCGAAATACGGCAGAGTAGTCGCTGAAACCTTTAACAGGTTTTATAGGGACTGCCCGGTGCTGAACGCCGAGCCGCTGCTCAGGGACGCACGGCTCAACCTCGTATACTGCACGAAGCTCGTGCTGAAGGAAACGCTCCGCTTGCTCGGCATGGAGGCGCCGGAGGAGATGTGAGACGATGGCATAACGGGCTTGATGTGGCTTTTTTTTTCGCTCTTACCATTTTTCCACCAAGAAAGCCTCGCCGGGCGGGGATGAATTGGATAGGTATGGAGTTGGTGCAGATGAAGCGTGCGTAATTCATCTCCTCCATACCCTATATCCCTCATATAGAGTGGAAACATAAATAA
>QMVQ01000085.1 GCA_003661185.1 Candidatus Alkanophagales archaeon
AGAGCCTTGACAACTACCCTTTCCACTCTCAGCACCCGTGTTAAGGTAGTTAAACATATAAATAATTTCCGCCAATTCCTCCCATGGTTAAAACCATGGGCTTCCTTGGCGGTGGGAGTGTGAAAAGCCTACTTGAACGCTGGAAGCCCCTTCCGATAGGGAGGGGTAGTTCACTCTTCATGTCAGCCCGCAAGCAGTGCGTCGTCTCGTCATTTAAAGCTTGTCAAGCGGAGTCATGGGTTGTTTACGATGCCCTTACAGCTACGTCGCCATAGCTGGAGCCCGCAAACTATTTCTTTTCCAGTCCGCCTGTTCCGAATTCTGAAAGCGAGCGTTGCGTGTTATCAAGGAGCGAGCGGATTTCATTTTCAATGAGAAGGAGGCGTTGCCTTGTGTATTCTGAGACCGCGAACTCTTTAGCGATGTGGAGCGACATGTCCAGATATTTTGCGACGGACGCTGCGTGGACTGTGGGCACAAGCTTGTTCCCGCAGTTGCGGCAGCGTCCGCCAAGTGGCGGTCTTCGGTATTTGGCGTTGCACCGCGTGCAGCGGAACGCCTGCGTGCCGAACGCCCGCAAATTTCCCTTAAGGTCGGGGATGAAATGATGTATGAGGATGCGTTCGGCGACGTCGCTTTCGTCCACCGCTCTTATCATTTTCGCAAGCCGCAGCTGCGCCTCCATCTTTTCACTCATGCTCCCCAAGCTCCTGTAAAGGGATACCGTCGGCGCATTCTGAACATCGGAAACGTCATGTGTGAACGAAAAGCCGTAAGCGCCGCTCTCTCTGACGTCGCATTCGAGCTTTGCCGCCGCAATCTCAATGTCCACGTCCTTCGGACTTTTAAGCTGCAGCGTCGCCTCGTAAAACTCCAAAGGATACCTCTCGCAAATCGAGACGTTGTGCGCCTCCTTGTCTATTTCTTTGGGGTTGATCCAAGTCGTGAGGAGAAGCGGAGCATCCATTTTGCCGCCTCGCTTCTCAGGGAGGAAATGCGTGGAGAAATTCAGCAAGCCGTCGAGCAGGAGCATGACGGCGTCCTCGTCACCATCGCAATCCACGGTTATCAGCCCGCCGACACCGCCAACGAACGTCTTGTTCCCATCGATCACGAAGTCATAAACGTGCTTGCAGCCGCTTTCGACCCACTCGATTCCTTGAACACGCACGAGGATGGCGTCGCCAGCTCCCTCCATACGGACGACCCCTCGTCGCTCGGGAATCGCTTTAAACCCTTTAATTTTTCCGATTTCTACCAAGCTGAGATTCAACAGCTGTTCTACGAGCTCCCGGCTGTAAATACGGGCTTTGAGCTCTCGGTAGGGTTCGCCGGTGGGCGTGCGGGTTTCGTAGCTTATTCCCGGAAACACGCCCAGGGTGAGCATGAGGTAAACGAGGTCGTTCACGAGGTCCTCGCTCACCGAGGTTACTGAAACCTCCTTGCCGACATGCCCGTCGCCGCAGACGAATCCTGATAGAATGCCGAGTGCGAACTTCCGGTTGTTAAACGCCGCCCACGGAATTCTTTTGTCCCGTGCGCCCTTGCCCACGCTAAGCACGCTTACGAAAAATTCGTAAATCGGCTTTCCGCCAGCAACGAGCACGTAAGTGCCGTCTCTCCGCCGCCGCCTGGAGGGCTTGTAGCCGCAAACGCTGGTAAACACCTCAGATCCGAAATTCAAAAGCTCTTCGTCCTTGTTCACTATTGAAATTTGGTTTAGCGCACCATTGCAACTCGCAAACCCGTTGGCGAGGTAAATCCCGACGAGGAAGCCCAACTCCTCGCTAAGCTCAATTTTTGAGGGTATTGCGATGAACTTCTTGCGGTGCGAGATTCTGAACTCCGCCTCTTCGAGGCTCAGGTCGAGAGTTTCAAAAAGCCGCGGCAGAACACTCAGAGGAATGGAGTCCTTGAAGATGGCGGACGTTGAAATTCTGAGGAATTCGCATAGCTTTCTAATGCTGATGCCTTTTGCTTTTACCTTTTTCAGAATGAGGGACTTCAAGCCGTGCGCCCGGTACTCATCGCAATCCTTCGATTTCAGGAAGCCGTCTAACGTGCGAATTTCGTGAACGCGGTCTTCTGTCGGGATTTTAGCGGCGGCGAGGACGATGTCGCCGACGCAGAGGTCCATGGCTTCAGCTTCGACGAACCGCTTTCCGTCGAAGACGAGAAACTTGTGATCGGGCGTCACGGTGATGCGCCGCCCGTAATCGGTCTCCACCCGCACGAGCCTGTCCGGCGCCTCCAGCTTGACGAAGCCCTTAGGCTTTCTCCAGACGAGCCGCCCGCCACCGTTGCTGTCGTAGTGAAGGATCTCGATCTCGTCAGGCTTGTAGCTTTCAACGACCTTCTCAATTTCCAGAAGCTTGATGCCCTCTTTGTCCTTAATTAGCACCTTTTCTTTTGGATACAGGCAGTTACGACGCTTAGCTGCATGGAAAAATGGGTGAGCGTAGCACACCTGCGCCTTCGTGAAGCCGACGATGCGGGCGAGCACGCCAGCAGACGTGTGCGGCGCCAACGCAATCACGAGCGCCCCTATCAAGTCCTCCTTCTTCTCCGCATTGTAGTAAGGTTCGAGCCCGTAGAACTTCACGAGAAGCTCGTCCACGAACTTCGAGACTTTCAACAGGTATTCAGCCGCGTCCTCAGAAATGATGATGTCCTGCTGCTTCAGCTCTAAAATCTGGCAATCGCTCTCCAGCGGTCTTCCCAGATAATCGTATGTGTAGCCTAGTTCCTTGGCGGTCTCGACGTCTAACCCTACTTCCCTCGGGAGGAAATGTGTGAGCGGCATGTTCGTGAGGTCGTATCTTATCGTGCCGTCCTTAAAGACGAAGACGCCGTGCTTCGCCCGCAATAAACCCTTTTCGAGAGGCTCCGCTGCCTTGTCCTCTGAAATCAAGCCTTTGACGCCCTTAACGGTCTTCATTTCGGTTCTCTCGTTATCGCCGATGTGCACACCCACGCGCTCAGAAGCTCGCCTTACGATACTTTCGAGGTCAATGCGTTGCTTCTTGCTCACAAACTTCGTGGCAGCTCCGCAACGCTCGCAAACCCTCGAAAATGCAACGTCTCCGCACTTTAAACAGCGGTAAGCCCCTATTTCAACCACAATCGTCCCGTTCTCGCTTTTTTCGAGAGCTTCTCTTAGCGAACGGTTGACGCCGCCGTAGTCGCCAAGTGGGAAGAGAACATGCGGCGCTGGCTTCATCTTTCGCTCTTTAGACTTTTCAGGACGCCCCATTCGCGCTCCGACCCTCGTCGGCGCCTTGTTCCTCACGTTTATGCAGGAGCCGAACCACGCTAAGTTCGCTTTCAGCCTGCCGTTTTCAGACTCTATATTTAAGCACTTCAGCAGTGGTAATGCGTCCTCTACAAAAATGATGCCATCTTTCACCCTGTGCGGGACGAGCAAGTCCTCTAATATCCTTTTTACCCGCCTCTCATGAGGGATGTGTAAGTTCTTGCCGTTGAAATTCCCGTTTTTGACTATAAACTCGGCGAAGAATGCTTTGTCCTCAGGAGAAAGGTCGTCCCAGAGGAACGTGTATTTCGGGTGCAGAGGCACTCCATACCTCTCAGAGAGGAAAACAGCCTCTTCGGGCGTCGGCATCCTCCTCTTGAAACGTAAAGCCTCCTTCTTCGAGACTCTTTCCAGTTCCGCAAGCCACCACTCGTGAGAGTAGGCAGCGGGCAATAGAACATGGTTGTTTTCGAGGAAATCGCCATAATCTATCAAAATCTCGCCTAAGTCCAAAATCTCAGTGATTTTGTCCTTGAGGTGGCAGGCTTCCTCGACACCGTCTATACGGACTACACTTTCACCTATTTTTACCGTCGGACCCTCTATGGAGTCCACGGGGGCGACGCAAGCGCCCTTCCCAGGAAGTTCGACTTTGAGTTGCGTGCCGACAGCAGTAAAGCCCAGAATCTCCATGGTTGCGGGGTTTAAGCCGATAGCTGCAAGTCCCGTGTTGCGAGCACGCCCGTAGCGGAGGCGGAAGCCACCCTTACGTGAGGGATGCGCTAAGACCGGTCTTCCTGCGATAATGTCTTTCAGGAAGCTTGCCTCGTCGCTCTCGCCTGTTTTGCCCTTTATCTTTTCAAGCCAGCCCCACCCCGCAATCCCGAGCGCCTCTACATACTTCTTCAGCTTCGGCGCCTTCAGCGCTATGCCCTCCGAGATGACGAGCACCATTCCTCCCCTTATCTTGTTCGTCTCGACCCTTTTGAGGTCTCTGTAGCCCTCTACTTCCTGCTCCTCGGTCGGCTCGCCGTCTATGCAGACAGGGCAATTCCTGACAATTAAGCGGACTTCATCGTCACTCGGCGTGTATTGCAGCGTTTTGTAGCGGCGATACATGGAAATTTCAAGGACATAGCGCTCCACTTCCTCCTCATTTGGTTTGTATTCCGAGAAACCGAGCGCCCTGCGGACGTAGTCGGCGACGAGCACAGAAAGTGCCTGAGCGGTGCCGCCGGCGCTCCTTATCGGGCCTGAATAAAAAACTCGGACGTATTGTGTGCCATCGTCGTTTTTGCCTACGGCAGCTCTTGAAATGCCCTCGATGGGAGCGGCAACCACGCCCTCGGTGAGCACAGCAACCGCAACCCGCACGGCGTCCTCGACAGCCTCTATCTTGGAGCTATGCCTCTTAAACTTACCTTCAGCCACTTCCAATCCAATTTTGAGCGCTGCAACTTCTCTACCATGCTCTCGCTCAAGCTCTCTTATTCTATCCGCTATGCCGCTTATCCCGACGAGCGCCTCTACTCTTTCGGCTAAGTCTTTTGCTACTTTTATCTCAGGCGTGGTTTCGAGGTCGTAGCCGCGGCTGCGAGCCGCCTTTGCGATTCCAAGCTCACGCTTAAGCCTGCTGCTTAGCAACTCATAATAGTTAAAACTACCCTTCTGCCTCTCGTTCCCAAAAGCATGCAAGGATTTCCAAGACGATTTTCGCAGCGATGATGCTCGTGAGTTCATTTACATCCAGCCTCGGATTCACCTCTACAACATCACACGAAACTACATTCCCCGCTTTTATTATCTCCCTTATCAGATAAATCAGTTCGGAGACGCTAAGTCCTTCGGGTTCGGGGTCTTCGACGCCCGGCGCATAACACGGGTCGAGCACGTCCATGTCCACAGAGAGGTGCACGATGCCGCCGGAAGCGGCGAAGTCGGCAAGTTCCTCAGCAACACGACCGAGCCCTTCGCCTTTAGTGACATCAGCGCCGTAAATGTGCAACGAGCCGCTCTGGATGATGCCGAACTCCTCATGCGAACACGAACGCACGCCAACCTCTGCGATGTTTTCGAAGCCTACGACCTCGGCGACACGTCGCATCACGCACGCATTTGAAAACCTGTTTTTCAGATACGAATCCCGAAGGTCGACGTGCGCATCGAACGAGATTACTTTCACTTTTCCCGTTTTCGCTGTTAAACTCTTCACGACGGGCAGCGTCACGGAGTGGTCGCCACCTAAGAATATCAAACGTCCTTTAAAGTTGCCTGTGCGGGCGTTCAGGCGTTTATGCAATCTTTTGTAGCTGAGAGCACGCACGTCACCAAAGTCGTAGAAACGTGCCATCGAAACTTCAAGCTTCTGCCGCCACAGAAAAGATTCAAGCCTGTGTGACGCCGCACGTATGGCGGCAGCGCCCTCCTTAGCCCCCTTTATGAACGAATTTTTGTCAAACGGAATCCCGAATATCCCATATTCAGCCTTGCTTGCGTCTTTACCTATGAGCGAGCCTATAAACTTCATGTTTAACAATTTTCGGGCGGCGAAGAAAAAACTGCACACTATAAATGTAACGATTTTTATGAAAGATTGGGGGTTGGTATGGGACTACAGCTTTCTTACCCCATAAAAGCCAAGGAGATAAGGATAGACGAGCAGAAATGCGAGGGCGAGGGCTTGTGCGTGAAAATCTGCTCCCGTGGATGTTTCGTGGTGGAAGGCAGCGTTGCTAAGGTTACGGATAAGGATTTGTGCTTGGTATGCCATGCGTGCGAGGTCGTCTGCCCGGAAGGCGCCATAGAGGTAGTTGAGGAAGTCTTAGGGACTGATGTAGAAGCCGCGGAGGCGTCGGCATGAGATATGACGTTATAGTTGTGGGCGGGGGTCCTGCGGGCGCCACCGCTGCGAGGATAACTGCTGAGAAGGGGCTTTCCGTTTTGCTCCTTGAGAAGTTCAAGTTTGACAGAGAGAAAGCATGCGGCGGCGTGGTCCAGGGCATAACACTTGAGAGGTTCGACCTGCCCAAGAAAGTTAAGGAGACTTTTGAAAGGAACGCTATGGGTGCTTTTCTCTGCGCGCCCTCCGGCAATTACGTCAAGGTTCTCAGCGAGGAGCCTTTAGGAAAGTTCGTGTGGCGGAGCCGCTTTGATAAAGCGCTTGTGGAGTGGGCGCACGACAAAGGGGCTGAGACGAGAGAGCTTACCAGAGTGAGCGACCTAATAATAAAGGAGGGGTTCGTGCGCGGCGTGGTTGTAAAGTCCAAAGGCAAGACTGAAGACCTTGAGGCGGGCGTGGTGATAGGCGCTGATGGCTTCTACTCGTTCGTAGCAAGACGCTTGGGACTTCTTCAGACAAAGTTGGATAGAATCGCCGCTCAGTATTCGTTCCACATGGCGATGCCTGAAAGGGAGGTGAACTACCACCCGTTAAAACGAGTGGCTTCCCCCAGATAAACACGCCACCACGGCTGGGGTCGGGCGGTTCACGCGCCCCGCTGCCACCCATCTCACCTTCCTCAAAGCGGGAAGTCTCTTGACGAGTGGCA
>QMVQ01000086.1 GCA_003661185.1 Candidatus Alkanophagales archaeon
ATATACACCCCTATCCTCACCCGTCTCAAGCCAGTGCTGGAAGTGATCATACTCTCTGTCGAGTAGCTCTAGCTTGCGTCTCGTCAGCCCGATGAGCTTACATCTGATCGTCTTCGCCGCTTCCATCTTTTTTAGTATGACTCTTCTACTTAAAAACTCTTCTTCTCCACCCGCCTCCCCTGCCCTCCTTTAAAGGGGATTAGCAGCAACATCTTCCTAAAATTACCGCCATTTTGAACTGGTGCATCCACGACATAACTCCATGACATTTCAGGCAACCACGAAAATCGCAGGTCTTGTGGGCATTGCCGCCTTGCTTTTGCCCTGCGGGTCGAGCTTTTTGCGTTCGTCGCCGCTCAGCCCCTCAAGTTCCTCAGCCTCGTAAATCTTAAACTCGCATGAGAACTCCCTCTCAAAGAATTCTTTCTCCTCCAAAAACAACTTCTTCTCATCTATTTCAAAGAAATCCTTCTTCTCCATTCCCTTATCCTTAATCAGCTCCACTGCCTTCCTCACGAAGTCCGCAGCCTCCTTACCTCGCAGCCGCATCTCTTCCGCTCTCATCACTATGGGCATTACTTCCCTGAGCCCCTTACCCGCCTTTACTTCGTTTAAAATCTTCGAGAACGCTCGCCTCTTCCATTCAGGTGTCACATACAAAATGATTTTCTGCGGCTTCACGTTTATGACTCTCAGAATTTCGGAAATGTCGTCGCAGACCCACTCTATAAGCTCCTCGGCAGCCTCTGCTTTTTTGTCCACGAGTGTCTCGTCGACCTCCGGGAACGGCGCAAGCGACACGTAGCCCTCACGCTCGGAAAAGCCCCAACGCTCCCAAACCTCCTCGCAGACGTGCGGGATGAAGGGCGCGAGCAGCCGCACCCAAACATGAAGCAGCTTCTTCAATATCCACTTCGCTCCCTCCCTCTCGATAGACGTTCGCTTCCTATACCAACGTAGGTCGCCGTCAATCTCGTAGTAAGCGTGCTGTAACGCCCTCCTGCACTGGAAGTTTTCTAACGCCTCGTTTACCTCCTTAACGTGCCTCTGAAGCTTGCTTAGCAGCCACCTGTCTATGCTTTTTAACTCTATTTCCCTCTTTGCCTCCTTTAAGCTCTTTCTGAAATCCACAGCGCACTCCATGTCAATTACCTCATTGGCGAAGCTCAGAAATCGCTCTATCTGCCTTCTCGTTGAGAATACAAGCTCGTCACGCCAGTCGAAGTCCTGCCACGGCTCCGCAGCGCCTATGAGGAACATGCGGACGGCATCTGCTCCGTATTTCTCGATGGCATCTTTCAGGAGGACAACGTTGCCTTTCGAGCTGCTCATCTTACGTCCTTGGAGCGTCGCCATCCCGAAGACCACCATGCCTCTCGGCCAGAGGTTTTCCGGGAAGATTGCGACGTGATGGAAAAGCTGGAACGTCAGGTGGTTCCCGACGAGGTCTCTCGCCGAAAGCCGGTAGTCGTAGGGATACCAATACAAAAACTCCCTACGCATCTCGTCAAGCAACCTCAGCTCCTCATTGCTCAGCTTTTTCCTCTTCTCCTCAGGAAGCGAAGCTCCCAAAAATATGTAGTCAAACACCTCGGGCTCCAGAATTTCAGGACGCAATTCACGTAGCTTGTATGAGATTGTGTAATACGCCATGTAGATAGTGGAATCGCTGAGCGGCTCGATAATCCATTCTTTATCCCAAGGCAAGTTCGTGCCGAGTCCGATTCTACGGGTGCACGCCCACTCTCTTAGCCACTCCACGACTTGCTTGAACTCTGCAAAAATCTCGGGCGGCACCACGTTCATCCTCGACAAGCACGCGCGCACCTGATCTTTCCATGCTTCGTCGCTGTAGTCCAAAAACCATTGGTCCTTCAGCACCGAAATTACCACGGGAGTGTTGCACCTACATACCACGGGACGCTCGCTGAACTCATACATCAACGCAGCCTTGCCGTCCGCAAGAAGCGTCTCCTTCACGGTTTCACGGGCGTCTTTCACCGACACGCCTGCTAACCCCATCGCATCAACCTTCATCCGCCCCTTGTTGAACTCTGCGGTGTAAAGCTCGGTGGTGGCGTCTTCGAGCCGTTTGTCGTTCTGGTTTTCGATGCCCATCCTCATGACGACAGTCTCTGCGGGTATTTCGCCGTAGCCCTCAATCTCGATTATCGGGATAGGCAAAACGTTCAAGTATTTGCCCTGCCTATGCAAATCTCGGAGAGCGGCAAAGTCGAACGGCGCGTGCGCAGGCACACTCATCACGACACCCGTCGCAAAATCAGGGTCAACAAAGCTTGCGGGCAAGATTTTCACGGTGCGTCCATCAACCACGTTCAACGCTTGCCTGTCCACGAAGTCCGAGCCTCCCACCCGCCCCTCCACTTCCACCTCGTAGCCTTGATTTTTCAACTTCTCAGCGGCAGGCTCGCTCACCAACCAACGCTCAAACTCCCCAGAACCCCTCTTAACCTTAGCAATTACGTAAGAAGCCTCATCATTTATCCAAAGGTTAGTGACGCCGAAAACGGTTTCGGGACGTAAGGTTGCAGTCGGCAAGATAAGCTCCTCACCCTCAAGGACGAATTTTAGCAACACAAACTCATTAATGCTGGCACCCTCGCCCGCAAGGAGGTCGTGGTCGCCGACTGGATTCTTGCACGACGGGCAGTATCTTATCGGATGCTCGCCCTTAACAACATAGCCCCTCTCGCGGAGCTTCAAAAACTGCCATTCTATGAATTTTTTATAGTGCTGGTCCACGGTGGTGAAGCGCCGCCGCCAATCAATGGAGTAGCCGAGGGCGTCCATGACCTCCTTATACTCATTGCTGAAATACGAGACGATTTCATAGGGGTCAGAAAACTTCTTTAACGTCTCCTCCGGAACCTTATACAAATCTCGGTAAAGCCTTATGGCGTCAGGGTCGTTTTTTGCGATTCTTCGTGCGATGCCAATGACCGGCGCACCAGTGACGTGAAACGCCATGGGGAACAGCACGTTCCGCCCCTTCATCCGCTGGAAGCGGGCAATGACGTCAGGAACCGTGTAGGTGCGCCCGTGCCCAACATGCATCGCCCCCGACGGGTAAGGGTATGCGACATTCACGTAGAACTTTGGAGCGTCGTCACGCACGTGCGCCTCGTAAATCTTGTGGTGCTGCCAGCGGCGCTGCCATTTTTTTTCTACCTCGATGGCGTCAATGCCCATCTATTATGCTACGGGTTTAGAATATTTAAATGGGTAACAAATGTTGGAACGATGGAGAAGAAAATAGACTTCTTAAAAGTGAGGATAGAGCTGGAAAAGGAATTGCCCCAATTAGAGAAGCCAGTGTTCGTGCAAGGGTTAGGCGGCTTGGGCAACGTCGGCATGCTCGCCGCCACGCACTTGATAAGGGAGTTAGATGCGATAAAACTTGCTAATGTATATTCGCCGTATTTTGTTAGAGCTACATCGCCCCTCCCTGGAATAATGTATGCGGATGGCGTCGTGGAACTTTTAAAAGACGAGATTTATTACGACCCTGAGGAGAGCCTCATGATTTTCGTCGGACCTTACCAGGGCAGCACGCTGGAATCCTACTACATGTTTGCGGAGGTCATTCTTGACTTTTGTGCCAAGTGCGGCGTCCGCCGCGTCTTCACTCTCGGAGGCTACGGCACCGGTCGCCACGTCGCAGAGCCGAAAGTCTATGGCGTCGCCACCGACGCCCGCCTCGTCGAGGAGATAAAAAAGCACGGCGTCCACGTGGAGCGGGGCTACCACGGTCCGATAACCGGGATGGCGGGACTCCTCATCGGGCTCGGCAAGGAGCGTGGCTTCGAGGGCGTTTGCCTCCTCGGCGAGACGCACGGCGAATACCCCGACCCAAAGGCGGCAAAGGCGGTATTCAAGGCGCTAACGAGTATCCTTGGCATAAAAGCCAGCACTGATGCGCTTGACAAGGAGATAAAGATTATAGAGGAGGAAATGCGAAGGATGGCAGAGCAGGAAAGAAGGGGGGAGCAAAGACCTACGTTCATGCCGTTTGATGACAGGTATGTGGGTTACGTTTAGCTTTACACTCGCGTGGGCTAAGGAGCATAGCGGCTCTACCATTGGTAGCAAAACTATGCGCTTGTGTTGCGGTCTGCTACCGAGGTGAAAAAGAAAAGAAAGTAGCTTTAATGGAAAAATAAAGGGAAATGAGAGTGGGCATTATTGGCTGTGGCGCCATAGGAACGGAGATAAGCAGAGCTGTGGATGAAGACGGGCGTATGGAGCTTGTCTTCTTGGTGGACAGGCATCCCGAGCGGGTGGAAAAGCTCTGCAGCATGCTCAGGAAGAAGCCAAAGTTCATTAAGTTTAGTGGTGAGGGATTTGAAGAGCTTTTACCGCACATAGATTTGCTCGTGGAGTGTGCGTCACAGTCTGCGGTCTGTGAGTTCGTGCTTCCAGCGCTAAGGGCGGGGAAGGATGTCCTGATTTTAAGCGTCGGCGCCTTAGTGGACGCAGAGCTGCTTGAGGAGGTGGAGCGGCACGCTAAGGAGAAAAATTGCCGTGTTTACATTCCCTCGGGGGCGGTCGTTGGGATAGACGGCTTGAAGTCGGGGGGTATCGGTAAGATTCATTCTGTCCGCCTACGCACGAGGAAGCCGCCGTGCGGCTTCGAGGGCAACAAGCACGTGAATTTTGAGGAGCTGAACGAGGCGAGCGAGCCGAAAGTCCTGTTCCGAGGAAGCGCAAAAGAAGCGGTGCGGCTGTTCCCCGAAAACGTGAACGTTGCAGCTTCCTTAAGCCTTGCGGGCATCGGCGTCGAGAAGACTGAGGTAGAAGTCGTCGCCGATCCCACGATTGACAAGAACATCCACGAGGTCGAAGTCCGTGGCGAATTCGGGAGGTTCGTGACGCTTGTCGAAAACGTGCCGTCGCCGTCGAACCCCAAGACCAGCTATCTTGCGGCGCTCTCCGCCATCGCAACCCTCAAAGGCATCGTCTCAAACGTAAGGGTCGGAACATAGCTTGTAATGCAGGCTGAGATAGGAGAGGAAATAGAAATAATCGGCGGCTACCCCGCTTTATACTTGCGGGATAGCGACGCCGTCTGCATTGCGGACCTCCATTTAGGCTACGAGGAGGCTTTAGCTGAAAGCAGCGGCATTACGATGCCGAGTCGGCAACTCGAAGAGGTGAAAAGGCGGCTGCTCGCAGTTGCCGCCACAGTGCTGGAATGCAAGGCAGGAGCCTGCAGCGGGGGAGAGAAAATCTCGAAGCTGATAATAAATGGCGACCTGAAGCATGTTTTTTCAAGGGCGAGCTTTCAGGAGTGGCGGGAGGTCCCGATGTTCATGGAGTTTGCGTCCAGCCTTTTCGAGGAGATAATCTTGGTGCGGGGGAACCACGACACGAAGCTCTCGCCGTTGCGCCGCCACGCCGTAAAGGTCGTAAGTTCGCACACCGAGGGCGACACTCTTCTCTCGCACGGACACCTCAAATTAAATGCTGAAAACTTCGAAAACGTGATAATCGCACACGAGCATCCTGTGCTCGTTCTGGGTGACCGCGTCGGCGCTAGAGTGAAACTCCCGTGTTTTCTACGAGGTGCCCTCGACAACGCAAACCTGATAGTGATGCCGGCGTTCTCCCCGCTCGCCGGCGGCACGCCCGTGAACCTTGCGAGTGCTGAAGAGCTTTTATCGCCGATATTAAAGGAGATAGGTCTGGAGGAGATGGAGGTCTTCGCCGTGGATGAGGAGGCTGGAGTCCTGAGTTTCCCAAGGCTCAAGGAGTGGCGGGCAGTGTCCCTGCGGCTTTAGCCTAAAATGCGGGCGGAATTCTTGCTTAAGCAGGAAGGAACCACGAAGCTAAAGGTTCCGGCGGAAATAAAGCGTTCAGCATTCTATAATCCGAAGATGGAGCTTTGTCGGGATGTGGATATTGCCTGCCTTGCCGCATTCTCACGCATCGCTCCCAAAAAAGAGCGCAGATACGCAGACGCGCTTGCGGGGACGGGTGTGCGAGGTGTTCGTGCTGCGAACGAGCTTGGCATCGCCGCCGAGATAAATGACCTTAGCGCTGAAGCTTACATGCTCATAAATGAAAACATCAAGCTTAACAATGTGGAGAAACTTGCGAGGGCACACAACAAGGACGCTAACGTCTTCCTTTCCGAGCGCCGCTACGAAATCGTGGACCTGGACCCCTTCGGCTCGCCGGTCCCATTTCTTGACTCAGCGTGCCGCAGCGTCACCGAGCTCTTGCTCGTCACCGCTACGGACACTGCGCCGCTCTGCGGCGCTCACCCCGCAGGCACGAGGAAATACGAAGCGAGACCGCTGAAGACTGAATACCACCGGGAGATGGGCGTCCGCATCCTGCTCGGCACCGTAATTCGAAGGCTGGCGGCGCACGAGAAAGCGGCGACGCCGCTCCTTGTATATGCAAAAAAGCACTTCATCCGCCTCGTGCTGAGAGTTGAGCGGGGCGCACGGCAGGCTGATGCATCATTAAAACAGCTCGGCTTCGTCGCCCACTGCTTTGGCTGCGGCAACCACCTCCTTTTCAATTGCAAGGACTTCTTAGAGTTTAGAGGGGCGGGGCGCTGCTCTCATTGCGGCAGCAGGATGAAGGTCGCAGGTCCGCTCTATTTAGGCTCAATAAAGAACAAAACGTTCTGCGAGGAAGCTCTACACGCAGCAAATAGGTTTGAACTCGGTATGAAAAAGCA
>QMVQ01000087.1 GCA_003661185.1 Candidatus Alkanophagales archaeon
AGGAGGTTTGATGATGATCTGTTTGTGATTGTTGGAGGTGATGATCATGGAAAGGGAAAGGGAGAAGGTAAAGGAGGTAGAAAAGGAAAAGGTAAAGGAGGTAGAAAGAGAAGAGTTAATTGAAGTTTGTCCTGAGTGTGGTAGTCCAAGGATTGTCAGAGATTATAGGAGAGGTGAGTTGATCTGCCAGGACTGTGGTTACGTGATTGAGGAGAAGTATATAGATGCTGGACCTGAATGGAGAGCTTTTGACAGTGAGCAGAGGGAGAAGAGGAGCAGAGTGGGTGCTCCCATAACGTTCACAATACACGATAAGGGGTTGACTACGATAATAGATTGGAATAACAAGGATTACTATGGAAAGGCAATATCCGTAAGAACGAGAGCACAGATATTTAGACTTAGGAAGTGGCAGAGAAGGATTAGGATTAGCAATGCAACCGAGAGAAACCTTGCATTTGCATTGAGTGAATTGGACAGGATGGCTTCAGCCTTGGGCTTACCAAAGTCCGTTAGGGAGACTGCTTCAGTCATATACAGAAAGGCGATAGAGAAAAACCTAATTAGAGGTAGGAGCATTGAGGGAGTTGTAGCTGCTGCTTTGTATGCTGCATGCAGACAGGCAAGAGTTCCAAGGACACTCGATGAGATTGCACAGTATTCCAGAGTCGATAGGAAGGAGATTGGGAGGACATACAGGTTCATTGCAAGGGAACTTGGATTGAGACTCATGCCTACGAGTCCAGCTGACTATGTTCCAAGGTTCTGTGCAGCTTTGGGATTGAGTGGTGACGTTCAGAGGAAGGCAATTGAGATCATAAAGAAGGCTGAGGAGAGGGAGCTTACAAGTGGAAGGGGCCCAACTGGAGTTGCAGCAGCTGCAATATACGTCGCATCGATACTTTGTGGTGAAAGGAGGACTCAAAGAGAAGTTGCAGAGGTCGCTGGAGTTACGGAAGTTACAATAAGGAACAGATACAAGGAACTGGCGGAGAGGTTGGGTATAGAAATCATCCTCTAATTTTTTATGATTGAGATTTTTGAGAGATACTGGGAGAGATACGATTCTTGGTATGACAGAAATCGTGAGATATTTTTAAAGGAGGTAGAATTAATCAGGAGAAATCTGGGTGAATTTAAGAGGGGTTTGGAGATTGGTGTTGGGACAGGTAGGTTTGCAGTTGAGCTTGGAATTGAGTGCGGTTTGGATCTATCCAATGCAATGCTGAGACTATCAAAGTCGAGGGGGATTGAAGTTGTGAAAGCATGTGCAGAAATTTTACCATTTAAACAGGTTTTCGATCTCGTCTTATTTGCATTTACACTCTGCTTCCTTGAGAATCCAATTGATGCCTTGAGATCTGCAAGAGATGTCCTTGTAAATGGTGGTAGGGTGGTTGTATGTTGTGTTCCTAGAGATTCAAAGCTTGCAGAGGATTACATGTCTAGAAGGGACAGTCCATTCTATTCTAAGGCAAGGTTTTACACCACATCTGAAATTTTGAACATGCTAAAAGAAGTCAAACTTGATGTTGTCAAAACAGATTTTGAAGACATAAAGTATGGTAGGGACGTATTCTTGGCTGTTGGAATGAAAAAGTATAAGAACTAATTGGAATACTCCATTTGTGGAGAGGGATATACTTCTTGAAAGGCTTGAGAGGAAGCTTGCTGAAAAGGAGAAGGAGGTTGAGGAGTTGAGAAGGATGCTGTCTTCAAAGACTGTTGAGGAGATCAAGAAGGAGTTGAGAGAGGAGTTCAAGAGAGATTTGAAGTCTGTTGAAGCAAAGATTGCCGAACTTTCAAAGAGTGTTGAGACTCTCATGAACGAGATACTCTTCATAAAGTCTGAGATGAAATCTCGTAAGAAGACTGAGATCGTTGATATAGCTAAAGAGGAGAAGAGAGAGGAAGAGGTAGAAGAGGAGATGATTGTAGTCGATTGAGATGATTAAAAGGATAAAGCTCAGAAACTTCAAGTCCTTTAAGAGAGCGGAGATAGAGTTTAGAGACAACTTTACAGTAATCACGGGACCAAACGGAAGTGGGAAGTCAAACTTGATAGATTCAATACTCTTCTGCTTGGGAACATCTTCAAAGGTTCTTAGGGCTGAGAGGTTGACAGATCTAATTAGAGATGGGAGGGGAGAAGCTGAGGTTACGATTGAGATAGATGGATACGAGATTAAAAGAAGAATAAGGAAGACTGAAAGGGGATACTACAGCTACTACTACATAAACGATAAAAGTGTAAGCTACTCCGATGTTGAGAGGTTGGTTGAGAGTTTGGGTTTGAATACAGATTACAACATAGTCATGCAGGGGGATGTGACGAGGATTGCTGAGATGACACCAATTCAGAGGAGGAAGATAATAGAGGATGTTGCTGGGATATCAGATTTTGATGAGAAGAAGGAGAAGGCTTTGAAAGAACTTGAGATTGTAAGACAGGATATTGAGAAGGTGGAAGTTGTGATAAGGGAGGTTGAGGATCAGCTTTCAAGGTTGAGAGTTGAGAGGGAGGAGGCTTTGAGGTATAAGAGTCTGTTGGAGGAGAAGGATAGGTTGGAGTTTTACAAGAAGGTTCACGAGCATCTTTCACTTTTGAATGAAGCTGAGAGGATAAGGAGGGAGATAGATTTTGTAGAGTCTGAGAGAGATGAGAAGATAAGGAGGATTTATGAGATAAACTCCGAGATTGCTAGGTTGAATGATGAGGTTAGAGATTTGTCTGAGAAGATTTCATCTTTTAAGGATGAGAGGTTGAGAAGGATAAACGATGAGATTGGAAATGTAAACTCTGAGATTGCAAGTTTAAAGAGATCTATCGAGATATATGAAGGTGAGCTTAAAGAATTAAATGGTGAGAGAAACAAAGTTTTGGTTTCAATTCAAAAGCTCTCAGATGAGATAGAAGATATAGAGAAGTCTATAAGGGAGTTTGAGGTTAAGAGGGAGAGTTTGGAATCGATTTTAAAGGAGAAGGTTGACAGATTGAACTCCCTAAAGGTTACGTTTGATAAACTGAGTTCAGATTACAGATCTTTGAGGGATGAGCTTGATGAGAAGTTGAAGATTTTGAATGAGCTAAAAGAAAAGAGAACTGCAATATTGAAGGAGAGAGAAAAGGTTCTCGAAGGTTTGAGAAGAATTGAGATTGAGATTGAAGAGATAGAATCCAGTAGGAGGAAGGTGAGGTTGGGTGATGTTTTTGATGAGATTGCGAGGGATGAGAAGGATTTGGTGATTGTAAAGAATGAGATTGATAAGGTTAGGATGAAGATTTTTGATGTTGATGGAGAGATATTCAAACTTAGAGATGAGATTTCAAGGATAGATGAGGAGTTGAAGAGGTGTGAGATTGAGCTTGCAAAGGTTCAGAAGCCGAGGGCTGTTGAAATAGTCTTGAAGGCTTGTGAGGATGGAAAGTTAGATGGTATATATGGGACTGTTTCCCAACTTTGTAGGGTGGATGAGAGGTATTCCCTTGCTCTGGAGGTTGCAGGTGGAAACGCTTTAAACTTCATTGTTGTTGAGAATGAGGATGTTGCAATAAGGGCTTTGAGGTATCTGAAGGATGTAAATGGAGGTAGGGCAAGCTTCATACCTCTAAATAGAATAAGGGTTAAGCTGAAGTTGAGACCAATTTGCATGGATGGTGTTGTTGATTACGCTGTAAATCTGATAGATTGCGATGAGAAGTTCAGGTCAGTCTTTGAACTGATATACAAGGATACACTGGTTGTTAGGGATTTGGATGTTGCAAAGAAACTGATAAACGTCTTTAGGGTTGTAACACTTGAAGGTGATTTGATTGAGAGAAGTGGAGTCATAACGGGAGGATCCATTAAGAGGTATGGTTTGTTTGATAGGAGGTTGAGGGAGAAGATTGATGAGCTTAAGAGAAGGAGGGAGGAGATTGAGTTTGATTTAAGGAGGTTGGAGAACCTTAGAAAGGAACTTCAAGAGAGATTTGAGAGTTTAAATGAAAAGGCTATGAGGTTAAGGGAAAGAATTTCTGCAAACAGATCTAAGGTTGAAGAGCTAAAGGTTATACTTGCTGATGCTGAATTTAGATTGAAAGAGAAGAGGAGGGAGTCTGAGGTTTTGAACGATAGGGCTGTTGAGATTGAGAGGGTGCTTTCAGATGTTGAGAGGGAGATATCAAATTTTGAACGTGAAGTTGAAGGTTTGAGGGTTAAGCTTGAGGATGATAGGATTTCAAGTTTGAGCTTGAAGATTGAAGAGCTTAGAGGTGAAGTTGAGAGGTTGAAGGATCTAATCTCGATGACAAATTTAGAAATTGAAGGTCTTTGTGCAAGGAGGGAGCAGAAGTTTAACATTTTGAATGATTGTAAGGTTAGGTTGAGTGAGATTGATGAGAAGGTTGATAGGATAGTTCGTGAAGTTGAGAGTGCAAAGGTTAGGATTGACGAACTTGAGAGGAACCTTGAGATCTTGAAGGTTAAGGAGAGGGAGATAAACAGAGAGGTTTACGAATTAAGGAAGAGGAGAGATGAGATAGTTTCAAAGATTGAATCCCTTGAGAGGGAAAAGAATCAGAACGTAATCTCTGAGAGGATTCTTGAGGAGAGATTGAAAAGTTTGAGGGTTAAGCTTGAGGAGATTGAAAGAGATTTGGATGTTGAGATTGAAGTTCCAGAGAATCTTCCACAACTTGAATACGTTGAGAGGAGAATTGATGAGATTGAGAGGGAGCTTGAATCTTTTGGAGAGGTCAACATGAAGTCCATTCAGGAGTATGAGAGGGTTGAGAATAGATACAGGGAACTGCTTGAGAAGAAGAAGGTTCTTGAAAGGGAGAGGAGGGAGATAATTGAAAAGATAAGGGTTATTGAGGAGATGAAGAGATCTGCATTTCTATCAGCATTCAATTCAATAAACGAGAACTTCAAGGAGATTGTAAGGGAGCTTGCAGATGGTGAGGGTGAGATATATTTGGATAGGGATGATCCATTCTCAAGTGGACTTCAAATAAGGTTTAAGCCATTTGGAAAGCCAATTCAAAGACTTGAATCTATGAGTGGTGGTGAGAAGAGTTTGCTAACATTGGCATTCATATTTGCAATTCAGAGGTTCAAGCCTGCACCCTTCTATGCTTTTGATGAGGTTGACATGTTTCTGGATGGTGTCAATGTTGGGAGGCTTGCAAAGATGATAAGGAAGTTGTCGAGTGATGCTCAGTTCATAGTTGTATCTCTAAGAAAACCAATGCTTGAAGAATCTGATCACGTTGTTGGAGTTACTAGGGGAGGTGATGGTGAATCGATCGTTACAGCGATCCAATTGAGATAATTGTCGAAATGGCTAAGAGGGGTGAGATAGATCCCTGGAAGATTGACATCGTAGATCTAACTGACAGATTCCTCAAGAAGATTGAAGATTTAGTTGTCTCTGGAAGGGTTATACTTTACGCATCGATACTACTTAGAATGAAGTCCGAGATACTTTTGAAGGAGATACTTGGAGATGAGGAGGAGGTCTGCGAGATTCAAGATATCGATATGGATTTCGAGATTGAAGTTCCAGTTGTTAGGAAGGTTAAAAGATACACAACGCTAGATGAACTCGTCAGGGAACTTAGGAGGATTGAGAAGACTCAAAGGAAGAGGAAGGTGAAGGTTGTATTTGAGAGATTTGAAGATGTTCCTCATGAGGAGAATGTTGAGGAGAAGATATTGGAGGTTTACAAAAGATTACTGGGATTTGGAAGGAGGGAGATATCATTCTTCAGTGTTGTGAAGGGGTTGAATAAGAGTGAGAGGTTGATGTTTTACATTTCGATACTCCATTTAGCATTCAGGAGAAAGATTGAAGTTAGGCAGGAGAGGTTGTATGATGACATAAAGGTGATCTTAAATGAAGAGGGAGGTTGAGGCAATACTCTTTTCATCGTCTGAGCCAGTCAGTATTGAAGAGATTGCTAAGAAGCTTAAAGTTAACGTTGGAGAAGTTGATAGGGTTGTTGATGAGATTGTTAGGGATTACGAGAGTAGGGATACTGCAATTGAAGTTGTCAGGTTGGGTGATAGGGTTTTGATGAGGGTGAAGTTGGAGTATCAGTATTTGGTTTCGGGTGAGAGGGATCTTGACAGATCAACCTTAAGAACACTTGGAGTAATAGCCATGAATCAACCCATAGAGCTTTCAAAGCTTGCAAAAATTAGGGGAAACAGGTGTTATGAACATGTGAGGAGATTGGAGAAGCTTGGATTGATTAGATCTGAAAAGAAGGGAAGAACAAAGGTATTAACTGTTACAGAGGCTTTTTTGAGATACTTTGGATTGAATGTTGATGATGTTGAAAAGGTGGGGGAGATTTTGAGGAGTAAGGTTGAGGGTAGATAAGCGATATATACAACTGAAACTTCATAACATAGATGTTCAGGAAGGTGCTTATTGCAAACAGGGGAGAGATTGCAATCAGAGTTATGAGGGCTTGCAGGGAGTTGGGAATTAGAACAGTTTCAATATACAGTTCTGCAGACAGAAGGGCTTTGCACAGACTTTACGCTGATGAGAGCTACTACGTCGGAAGATCTGAGCCTAGGGAGAGTTATCTGAACATAGACAGGATAATAGAGATAGCCAAGAAGGCTAATGTAGATGCAATTCATCCAGGTTACGGTTTCCTTGCTGAAAACTTTGAGTTTGC
>QMVQ01000088.1 GCA_003661185.1 Candidatus Alkanophagales archaeon
CGCTGTGGGGCGATGATGCTTGAAACTGTGTGGATAGGAGCGGGCTCCCGTCCACAGGGCTGCTGTCAACCAGCCTGATGTAGGGGTTGTCCTGCATGGCAATCACCTACAAGCCTCCCGTTTTAACGGGTGGTAGTTGACTCCCGCCCGCTCCATAAATGGCATAGGCATTTCTAATCAACTGCTTTTTTCAAAACTTTCTTGCCACGCGCCGACGGTAGAATCTCAAGCTCGCCGCCTTCGAACTTTTTGTGCAACTCATCGCCACCGAAGAGCCAATCCAAAAAGACCGCAAGCGCTGCAACTTCCGAATGTGGTTGATTTCCAACTGCGACGTTCCAGTCCGCAAGCTTGTAAACTTCCGCCGGCACCTTCTCGGCGCCGACCACCACCAGCAGCTTTGAACGTTTTGCCTCCTTCCTTATTTCTTCAATCACTTCAGGAAGGTTCATCCCATACATCGTGAGATGGCAGACCTTTCCGCCTTCAGTTTTCCACTTTCGAACTTCCGCACGCCAATTCTCGCAGATCTCCACGTAAAAGTTCCCGCCCCACCTTTTTGCAACCTCCATCACCCCATTTTTTATCTTAACGTCCTTAGACGCGAGGAGCATGCCGCTCGCTCCAAAAGCACGGGCGACCAAGCCGACGTGCGTCGTCACCCTCTTGTCTCTTTCGGGGCGGTGTCCGAGCCGCAGCACCACAACTTCCATCATCCTAACTTCTTTTCGGATTATTTTATCTTCACGTTGCTTGCAAGACCCATGCGGTGGGCAAGGAGAGGCGGGTGGGAAATATTTAAATACTTTAAGCTATTAAAAAATAATAAAATGTATCTAACTCAGAAGAATCACATCAGATGTAATAAGAAAACATACAGGGTTCTCAGAATACTCACACGACTCTCCAAGAACCTCTACAACTACACGCTCTACACCTTAAGACAGTATTACTTCAACAACGGAAAATACCTTCCCTACGAGCAAGCTTACCACTTAGTTAAGCACAACGAGAACTATCAACTACTCCCATCGCAAGTGGCACAGCAAACGATGAAAGTTGTTGATAGAAGCATGCGTTCATTCTTCCATGTTCTCAACGAGAGGAAGAAGGGGAACTACAATCGACCAGTATCTATGCCAAGATATTTGCCTGAGGATGGATATTTTGTCTGCATCTTTCAGAAGGACATGTTTAAAGTTGATGGTGACAGAATAAAGCTGTCATTGGGTAGAAACTTCGCTAAGGAGTTTGGCATTCGGCATTTGGAATTCAAGCTCCCTCCAACCCTTGCCGGTAAAAAGATTAGAGAGGTGAGAATTCTACCTCGTTGCAAAGCCTTATGGTTCGAGATCGAGTATGTTTACGAAGTTGAGCCGGAAAAAGCGGATCTAGATTGCAATAAGTATTTAGCGATTGATTTAGGCTTAGACAACTTCGCCACTTGCGTTTCCACTAGCGGGACTCCCCTCATCATTGAAGGGAGGGGTTTAAAATCTTTCAACCGCTGGTGGAATAAGGAGAAAGCTAAGTTGCAATCAATATACGATAAGCAAGGCATTAAGATGGGAAAAAAGATGGCTTGGTTGCTGAAAAAGCGTAAAAACGTAATCAACAACTTCATGAATCAAGCTGTGAATTACATCATAAAATACTGCCTCGTGCATAGGGTAGGTAATATCGTAATTGGAGAATTCAAAGAAATCAAGCAGAACATGAAACTCGGCAAGAAAAACAATCAAAACTTCCAATACATCCCTTATGGCTTGTTTAAACAGAAGCTTAGGGCAAAGTGTGAGTATTACGGGCTAAACTACATCGAGGTAGATGAAGCCTACACATCTCAAACTTGTTCGTTCTGTGGAAACGTAAGCAAGAACAACAGGAAGCATAGAGGATTGTATGTTTGTAAGAAGTGTGGTTTTGTTGCTAATGCCGATGTTAACGGAGCAATTAACATCCTAAAAAAAGTAGCCCCTGAATCCGTAAGGATAGGGGGTAGTGGCGGCGTGAACCCACCTGTGAGGATAAGGCTTGCCCATCCGAGCAAGCAAACTCCTCACGAAGCCCCTTGCGTAAGCGAGGGGTAGTTCACTGCGTCGTGACGGCAAGGCGTGCTGAAACGTCAAGACGGTTAAAGGTGCAAGTTCAAATTATAAACAATGAACGAGGAGGAGGAAGTTTTGCGGGCGATGAAGCGGTGCGGTGTCGGCGTCGTGCTCACGCTGCCGTGCGAGAAGATGCGGCAGCTGTTCGAGCTTGTAGCGATGGACGGTGCGTTTTGTCACATCCCGCTCAGCAGAGAAGAAAACGGCGTCGGCATCGCCGCTGGCGTCTTTCTTGGCGGGCTGAACCCGCTGATGCTGATTCAAAGCACGGGCTTAGGGAACATGATTAACGCTTTGATGTCGTTGTCCGTTACTTACAAGTTGCCGCTGCCCATCATTGCGAGCTGGCGTGGCGTTTACGCTGAGAGGATTCCAGCGCAAGTGCCGCTGGGACGGACTTTGCCTCGCGTTCTCGAAGCTCTCGGCATACCGCACACGGAAATAAACAACGTTGAGGCGCTGAGTCTCATAGAAGGTGCCATAAAAAATGCTTTTGAGGAAGAAACGCCGCACATCATCCTGATTTCGCCGAAGGTCTGGGAATCGGCGGACACTGCGGCAGAGACGGCAGCAGCAACTCGGTCCACGAGCGAGTTAAGAAGATTCTTACAAGAACGCCGTGAAAACGGCGGACGGCGCAGGGCGAAACCCGAGCTGACGAGGTTCGATGCCATAAAGATAATTTCGGAATATTTGAAGAACGAGGCAGTCATTTCGAACATAGGCGTGCCGAGCAAAGAGCTTTTTGCCGCCAGGGACCGCCCGCTGAACTTCTACATGCTGGGAAGCTTGGGGCAGGCGACTCCCATAGGATTGGGGTTAGCGACTGCTTTCAAGCTGCGAAACGTTCGGCAAAGCGTCTTTGTATTAGAGGGCGACGGCGCCCTACTGATGAGCGGCGCCCTGCCGACCGTTGCGTTCTCTGCAAGGCATAAACTCGTGTCAAAGCTCGTTATTTTTTGCTTAGACAATGGGACGTGGGGGAGCACAGGCGACCAGCCGACGTATGCGCAGTTCCTTGACATGGAGCTGCTGGCGAGAGCCTCTGGCATCGAAAATACGACGAAAGTGCACACCGAAGCGGAGTTGCGAGGTGCGCTTGAAAATTTAGACGGTAAGCTAAGCGACGTGAGCTTCTTACATGTGCTCGTGACACCGGGGAACGCCCGAGTCCCGAACATCCCACTGTCGCCGGTGGAGATTAAAAGGAGGTTCGTTAATGCCTTGCAGTGAGCGTCTTGTCGGGGAGCGGCACGACTTGGCGCTGCGTGGCATGACAGGAACGTGGTTAAATAATCCAAAGCAGGAGTCAGAGAAGAATGCTGAAAGTTGTCTGAATATTCAGACTGCCCGGTGATAACGAGCACCGCTGCTTACGCCCATCCAAATTGTCTTTATGGGCATTCATATGCCCGCGAAACGCTTGCTCACTTCGTTACCCGAATGTTTCGCCCATCGCAAAGTCTAAGAACGTTCGTTAATGGTGGTAAGAGAAAATTTTGCAAAAAAGCGACGCTCAAAGTGGGCGTTGGAGTGTTTGTCGATTTAACATGACTAACGCGCCCTGCAAATCCCAACCAGAAACTTAACAAAGCACAGTTATTTGAAAGAGATATGATGATATTTGACGACGTTGGCAGTTACCCGCTGCCTGCGGGCGTGAGTCGCAAGTGGGTAGAAGAATCTCTTGCAAAGAATCCCGACGACGAGCGTCTTCGCAAGGTCGTGGAGGACGCATTCCGTCAGAAAATAAAGGCAGGCGTCGAACTCCCGAACTACCCGCAATTCCAAAACATGATTTCGCAGTTTTTGACGCCAATCATGGACAACAGCCGCTGGGAGACGCCGATGTTGATGCGGGAGGGGGAGGCTAAGATTCCGGAGGTAGAGCTGCTGGCAGGTGTCGCCGCCGAGCTCGGCAAGCGGCTTAAACTTAGACTTTGCGTCACAGGACCCATCGAGCTTTACTATTACAAGTTTGGAGCGTCGCTCTACATGGACGTTCTTTTGAACATAGCGGAGTCGCTGAACCGGTTCATAAAATGGGGCGTGGAACGGGCGGCGGCGCTGAACATGGAAGTAAAGGCTGTCAGCCTCGACGAGCCGAGCTTGGGACTTAATCCTAAAATTCGAGAGGAGGGGATTTCCGAAGCGCTCGAAGCGGCTTCGAAGTTCGCCCACAGTCACAAAATAGACGTACAGCTGCATCTGCACTCGCCGCTCTTCTATAAGCATGTTTTAAGCATTGAAGGCGTTTCTGTGATAGGCGTGGAGTCCGCCGCCAACCCTTCTTACTTAGATTTGATAGACCGACGGGACTTGGAGCGACACGACAAATTCCTGAGGGTTGGAGTCGCAAGAACCGACATTCTGAATATGGCGGCGGAATACAACGAGCAGCACGACACAAATGTCTTTAAAGAGCCTGATGGCCTCACGAAAGTCGTTAACCTATATAATTCGCCGGAGGAGGTGAAAGCGAGGTTGAAGAAAGCTCATTCCGTTTTCGGCGATATTATAAAATATGTAGGACCGGATTGCGGTTTGGGAACGTTTCCATCGCAAGAAGTTGCGTTTCTGTTGCTGAAAAACACTGCTAAGGGTTTAAAGCTGTTTAGGGATGAGTTATAAGGCGTCGGTGCTATCGTTGGAGCGCCAGCGGTGCATGGGGTAGCTCCACCTTAAGCTGTGTGAGCGAAGTTTCTTAGACAAACTTTTATCTCATCACTCCTAAATGAAAATAGAATGGAGGCGAGGGACAGGAAGGAGGAGAATGCGAGGAAGACGGTGATATTGCGGGTTGCGGAAGCGTATCACAGGGACGCTGGTAGAGGGATAGCGAGAGTGGACCCGGAAATCATGGAAGAACTCGGCTTAATCAGCGGTGACGTCATCGAGATTGAAGGGCGGAGCAAGGCGACGGCAATAGTTTGGCCAGGCTACCCTGACGACAGAGGTAAGGGTATAATCCGGATAGACGGAAACATCCGGAGCAATGCGGGCGTCGGGATTGACGACAGGGTGCGGGTAAGGAAGACCATGGTAAGAGATGCAAAGAAGGTTGTTTTGGAGCCGATGCACCCGATAAAAATCGTCGGTGGCGAGAGGTTTATTGCGAGAGCCTTAGAGGGGCGCCCTCTCACCAAAGGTCAGATGATACGGGTGGAGATGCTCGGCAGCCCTGTGACGTTCACGGTCGCAAACACAATTCCCGCAGGCACGGTTATCGTGAAGCTGGACACGCAAATAATCCTGAGAAGCGCGCCCAGCGTGGGTGAGGGAGTGCCACGTGTCACTTACGAGGATATAGGTGGGCTGAAGAAGGAAATAGCGTTGATAAGGGAGATGGTGGAGCTGCCGCTGCGGCACCCTGAGCTTTTCGAGCGCCTCGGCATAGACCCGCCAAAAGGAGTTCTCCTGCACGGACCGCCCGGCACCGGGAAGACTCTCATCGCAAAGGCGGTGGCGAACGAAACTGACGCCACTTTCATAAGCATTTCCGGTCCGGAAATCATGAGCAAGTTCTACGGCGAGTCCGAACGACAATTAAGAGAAATTTTCGAAAGGGCGAAAAGGGAGGCGCCTTCAATCATTTTCATTGACGAGCTCGACTCGATAGCGCCGAAGCGAGAGGAAGTCACGGGTGAAGTTGAGCGGAGGGTCGTCGCTCAACTCCTCGCCCTCATGGATGGCTTGGAAGCCCGGGGGCAGGTAGTGGTCATCGGCGCAACTAACAGACCGAACGCTCTCGACCCGGCGTTGCGACGGCCCGGCAGGTTCGACAGAGAAATCGAAATCGGCATCCCTGATAGGAATGGGCGTTATGAGATTTTACAGATACACACGCGGGGCATGCCGCTCGCCGACGACGTCGACCTCGAAAAGCTGGCTGACATCACGCACGGCTTCGTCGGCGCCGACCTTGCGTCGCTTTGTAAGGAGGCGGCGATGCATGCGCTCCGCAGGATTCTCCCGGAGATCAATCTTGACGAAGAGATCCCGGCTGAGGTGATAGGAAAATTAAAGGTAACAAGGAAGGATTTTGAGGAGGCTCTAAGGAACATAGAGCCTTCTGCTTTGCGTGAGGTTTTTGTAGAGATTCCGAAGGTCAAATGGGAGGACATAGGTGGCTTAGAAAAGGTGAAGCAGGAACTGAAGGAGATTGTGGAGTGGCCGCTCAAGTATCCTGAATTTTTTGAGCGGCTGAAGATGAAGCCGCCTAAGGGTGTTCTCCTATTCGGGCCGCCAGGCACCGGGAAGACGCTGCTGGCGAAGGCGGCGGCGAACGAGAGCGAGGCGAATTTCATTTCGGTGAAGGGTCCAGAGTTGCTGTCAAAATGGGTAGGGGAGTCGGAACGTGCTGTCCGTGAGACATTCAGGAAGGCGAAGCAGGCGGCGCCCTGCATCATCTTCTTCGATTAAATCGACGCAATCGCTCCCGTTCGTGGCTCAGGCTTCGACTCGCACGTCACCGAACGTGTAGTTTCGCAAATATTAACCGAAATGGACGGGCTGGAGGAGCTTAGGGATGTTATCATAATAG
>QMVQ01000089.1 GCA_003661185.1 Candidatus Alkanophagales archaeon
AACAAAGAGTGCGCCGATGGTATAATAAAAGCTATGTAGGGCTTTGAGGGAGATACACGCCCCTGCTCAACAAGCGCTTATCATTTGCCAAAACGCGAGCGAGCTGATATTCAATATGCTTCCAAACACTCCCAGCGCAGCCCTGTCAGGACGCCCACGAGTTTTGCGACGTAGCTGCCAAGTGGCTCGTTACCAGCACGAGCGTCGATGATGGCGTTCTGCGTGCCCTTAAGCGCGTCGAACATCATTCGCTCTATGACCTCATTGAACTCCTCGACTGTGAGCCCCATGCCCACCGAGAACATGAAGGTGAGCGTTACGATGGCGCCGGCGGCGTCGTCGCTACGGGCTTTCAGCAACAGGTCCTGTTGTGATACGTAAATTTCGGTCTTCGTCAATCCGAATTTCAAAAACGGCACGCAAAGCCCCTTTAAAAGCTCCTTCGTCAGTTTGTAATGCGGGTTCACAAGGAATAAAGTCTCCGAAATGGCTTTTATGACGTCTGCGGCGATGGCGCTCGCCAGCCTGTGCCGTGGCAGCGGGACGTCCGGCACGTTTTCAAAAATTCTGCCCTCATCCAAGACGACGACGGCGTCTGCGCTCTCCCGTAGCTGTTCTATTTCTTTTTTGGCTAATTCCATCTTAAGACCCTCGGAAGGGAGCGTGACGAAAGCAACGGCGGTGGCGCCTTGCTCCTTTGCAGCATCTAAGGCGACGGACGCCATGCTGGTATCAAGCTCGTGCGCTGCGTGTGCCGTGACAAAGACCACATCAAAGTTATCGAGATGTGGAACCAACCCCTCTTTCAAAGACCTGATGGCATTAGCGTAGCACGCCTCGGGCATGTTCTGCCGGAATAACGCCTTCTCAAGCCTTATATTCCTGTCGGCTTTCGTCTTCTTTAACTGACGCTTGTCGGCGATAGCGACGGTTTCCACGCATTTCGGCGTTCTCTCGATGATGCGGCGTAACGTTCTACAACCGGATTCTCCGCAGCCGACAACCGCCACTCTCGACACACCGAGCACCTCAGGGCGCTCCACCTCAGCGACGCTGTATCCCTCTTTGACGAAAAGCAGTCTTTTCGCCCCGAACATTTGCACCAGTATCACCTGTTTCCCTTATCGCACTCTTACGACGGAAAATTTGATGGGGTGAAAAATAAAATTTTCTAAAAGTAGTAGTGAGATGGGGGAGCTCATCTTGCTCGTCGGCTTTTCGCTCGTAGGCACGCTCATCGGCTTCTTCACAGGCCTAATTCCTGGCATTCACGTGAATAACGTTGCGTTCACGCTTCTGACGCTGTCCCCAGCTATTTTTCGCATCATTGAAGGCTCGCCGCTGCCGCAAGGCTTTTTGCCGTTGTGCGTCGCATCTTTGGTGATCTCGGCATCCGTCGCTCATACCTTCTTGAGCTTTATTCCCACCGCCTTCTTCGGCGCCCCCGAGGGAGACACAGCCCTTTCCCTCCTTCCTGCGCACCACATGCTCCTTGAGGGGCGTGGCTACGAAGCCGTGTCGCTATCCGCAGTTGGGAGCTTTTGCGCTGTCGTCTCGGCGTTTCTACTGCTTCTCCCCTTTAAGTTTGTGTTTTCGGCGCCTCTGCACTTTTACGGCATACTGGACGCCGTCCTACTCTTTCTCCTACTGGGAATCTCGGCATTGCTTATCCTGACTGAAAGCTTTAACGAAAGACTTATGCCGATGCAAGCGGTCCTTTTAGCGCTTCTCGTTTTCATGTTATCTGGAGCGTTAGGGTATTCGATTCTGAATACGGAGCTTATGAACATCAGCAACGGTCTTTTCAATTCTTATCGAGTTTCTCTGCTCTTCCCAGCCCTCACGGGGCTTTTCGGCGTTGCATCTTTGCTGTATTCAGCGGCGCACGCCCCAGACATACCGGCACAGGTGTTAAAGGAGCCTGAAATTGATAAAAGCGAGCTTACGAAGTCAATAGCGGCAGGCACGCTTTTCGGAAGCGTCGTTGGTTTTCTTCCGGGAATCACGGCGGCGCATGCGACGGTATTTGCGATGCTCGCCCGTCGTAACAGAGCGCCGGAGCAAATAATTCTAACACTCAGCAGCGTTAATACCGCCAACGCGATTTTCTGCACCGCTGCACTCTTCTTAATTCTGAAGCCAAGAAGTGGTGCGCTCATTGCGGTGAGCGAGCTCATAAGCGTAGAGCCTTGGGGAGGGATAATTCCACCACTGAGCCTCTGCTACCTCCTCATCTCAGTTCTGGTGGCGAGCTTCTTTTCCTATTTCGCAACAATGCTCGTGGGTAGACGACTCTCCGCAATTTTCACAAGGCTACCATACCAGCTTGTGGTCTTTGGCATTCTGACGCTGCTTTTCGCTCTCGTTTTTTTGTTTAATGGTGTTTTTGGCATGCTTGTCATGCTCGTTGCGACGTGCATAGGTCTTGTGCCCATTTATTTGGGCGTGCGGCGTTCGCACTGCATGGGAGTGTTGCTGCTGCCGATAATCTTGTTCTATGCTAATATTTCACTGTAAACACCAAGCGTCATTTTTGCGACATTATCCCAAGAGAAGAACTTTGCGGCTTTTCTGCCGTTTTCGCCCATCCTGCGTGCATGTTCGAAATTTGAAAATATTTCTTTGATGCCCCAGCTTATTGATTGTGGATTGTCGTAAACCCTAAGCCCATTGATGCCGTGCTTGACGTATTCGAAGCCGTTCTGCGTCACGATTATCGGCTTGCGGGCAGCCCACGCTTCGAGGGCGACTATGCCGAAGGGCTCATTCCTTGAAGGTATGCAGACGACATCGCACGCCTTATACCACTTCACGAGGTAATCTTCAGAAACATAGCCAAGGAACCTCGTAGCGTGCGCCACGCCCAGCTCCCACGCCCGACGTTCGAGCCAAGGACGCATGTGCCCGTCGCCTATGAACACGAACTTTGCATCCGGGAATTCTATCAAGACAGAGGGGACCGCCTCTAAGAGTAAATCAGGCCCCTTCTGCACGACCATCCTGCCGACAAACAAGCAGACCGGGTCCCAGACACCGATACTGAGCCACCTTTTGACCTCCCAAGGGTCAACAGGCACGTCAAACTTATGCAACGAGACGCCGTTTGGAATTACTGCAATTTTCCAATCTTCGAACTTATAAATGCGCTTTATTTCCTCTTTCAGCGTCTGCGACGTCGTAATTATCTTGTTGGCGACGAAGCCGCCATACCATTCCAAATTCCGGATATGCCATGATTGCCCCTCATGGAAGGCATTACCGCACCGCCCGTATTCTGTGGAGTGCAGCGTGAACACGGTCCTCTTTCCGCGGGCGTTTTTTATCTCTGCGAGCGCGTTTGCGGTCATCCAGTCGTGACCATGAATCATGTCGAAATGCCCTGCGATGTTTTCCGTTTCAAAGAAATGCCAAGCGAAAGAGCGGCACATGTTGTTCATCTCCCCCACGAAGTTGGAGTTCAAATCGAAAGGGCATCGGTGGTAATGGACGCGGTCAATGACCTCATACTGCGGCTGCCCGTGCCCCATCCTCGTAAACACGTGAACCTCGTTTCCCAGCCTTTCAAGCGCAGCAGCGAGCTCCGTCACGTGGACGGCGACGCCTCCAACTTTGATGGAATGTAAAGATTCCCAACTGAACATTGCGATTCTCATTTCCAACCCTGACTTCCTAACCAGCTCTCGGCGTTGAGTCCCGAATCTCAGCATTCGCATCCACGGCTTCGTCTCTGACCGCAGCGGCGAGGCGTCTTCGTAGAATCTCGATGAGGAGCGTCCTCGCACGTTCGCCTTTAACGCCACGCACTGCCTCTGCCAGCTTTTTCTCGCCAAAGATATGGCAAATCCACTCAGCAAAATCGTTAGTGCTGTTCCTAAGATGGTATTTTATTGAGCGTTCGTCAATAATTTTGAGAATTTCGACCAGCTCCTCAATGCTGTATGCCACGAATCCGGTGTGGCGGACGGTGCCGTCGTCGTCCTGCAAGTTGAAGTAGAAAGCTTCTTCTTCAGGAACTCGACGGAGGAGCTTGTTCTTAAGCGGGGTCTTCGGGCGGGCGTGCTCGAACCTGACAAAGCGTCGCAGCTCGCCCTTGAGCTTCGAACCGTAGGAGAGGCTGACAAACGGCCAAACCTTACCCTCAGCGAGGACAGCATCGTAGATGCTGCAATAAGGACCGACGACCGAATCCACGACTCTGGCGCCACTCCTTACCATTGAGCTTTCGCCGATGATGCTGCACTTCACATATGCGGAAGCGATTTCAGAATCTTCGAATAGCACAGATGCATGCAGCTCGGCGGACTCGACGACCGCACCCTCGCCGATGACGGTGGGTCCGTAAATAACGGCATCGGCAACAACTGCGCCCTCGCCTATGAAAACATCTCCGTATATCTCAGCGTCTCGCAGCTCTGCATCATCGACTGCGGCAACGGGAGTGCCGCCAGCACGCTTTTTCAGGAGCCAAGCCACCGCCCGCATGTAGCCATCGGGCTTGCCGACGTCCACCCAGAAGCCCTTGACCTCGCAGCCGTAAAGTTCGCCTTCTTGTGCCAAAATCGGGAACAAGTCCTTTGAGAAATCAAAAGAACATCGCTCAGGCACATACTCCAAAACGTCGGGCTCAATCACGTAAAGCCCTGTGTTTATCAGATTGCTAAAACACTCTTCGGGTCTGGGCTTCTCCTTAAACCTCTTTACTACGCCCTCCTCATCTATTTCCACAATCCCATAATGGTAAGGGTCGTCCACGTGCATCAGAGCTATCGTGGCGAGGCGTCCATGCTTCTTGTGGAACTTAATAAGCTCTTTTAAGTTTATATCGGTGATGTTGTCGCCTTGAATTATGACGGCGGTCTCGTCGAGACCGGCATTCTTGACGGAGCCTGCAGTGCCCAGCGGCTCCGGCTCTTCAGGATACGAGAGTTTAAGGTTTTTTGCCTCCCCACATTTGCTAAGATGCTCAATTATCATCTCCCGTAGGTAGTTCGTAGTGATGGTTATGCTTTTTATGCCATGTATCTTCAGATACTTGACAATATGCTCTAATATTGGCTTATCGACCAGCGGGAGCAGAGGCTTCGGCCTCGTGAATGTCAAGGGGCGAAGCCTCGTTCCAAAACCACCCGCGAGAATCACAGCTTTCGACGTCATGACAAAAAAAGTAGCGTCTTTATCCTATATAAACCTTCTACGCCCTTCCCATATGCAAAAATTTTTCCTGCAAGCCCTCTTCAACTCGCTATATGCAGCAAAAAGTGCAAGTCTGCAGGTGAAACTTGGTGGAGTAGTATATTATCTCAGTCGTGCTGCTCGCCCTGTTCAAAATCTTCACAAAGTGTCCTGAATTCGCAAAATCTGCAAAAGCGGCGGGTGCCCTCCGGCGGCTTGTTCGTCACGAGCGCTCGGTGCAGCGCGCTCGCAAGCGCTTCGTATCTGCGGAGCGTCATCTCCGCGCTGCTTAAATCCACCTCGAAACACTTGAACTGCCCTGTTTCGAGCGTCGCCGCCACTCGCATGCGTATTTTTTCTGGCTGCAAGAAGTCGCTGAGCTGCGGCGTCGGCTGCAGCTCGTAGTATATCAAAAGCGCACGCTCGTAGCCGCCCGCCGCTGCGTAGAACCGCACTTGTTCCTCGTCTTCGTGCAGCGGACCGTTCCTCAGGACGTAAGAGAAACTTCTTGGGCTCTTGGACTTGAACTCCACGACCTTGTCCCCGTCCACAGCGTCTATGCGACCAGCAAGTGTCAGCACGCCGTCTTCGGCTGTAAATTCCCATGCCACAGGCACTTCTCTCATGAAATAGCTTTCTTCGACGATTTCGTGGAACAGCCGCCCGATGAAAAGGCGGAAAGCATCTCCAAGGGTCGGTTTCCGCAGCACCCGCCGCCGGAACCACGAACGACGAAGACAGCCGCCGAGCTCTGAGACGTAAATTCTTTCGTCTTTGTATTCGTGTTTGGCGTCCTGCGATAGGACTTGCTCCATGAATCGCTTGAAGGCTGCGACTTCGTCGTTCGCCCAGCGGCATTCCTTCCAGCCATAAACCGAATGGCGCTCAAGACAGTAGTCTACAAAACTCCCAAGAAGACCGTTCTTATACGCAGAAAGCACGTTCCCGACGACTACGAGCTTGTAAACTGGGCGTGTGAAGGCGACGTTCAACCGGTTCGGGTCGGCGGCGAAGCTCATGTCCTCGGTGCTCGTCACGCTGAAAATGATTACATCTTTCTGCCGCCCCTGGAAAGCGTCCACGGTGTCCACTTCTAAGCCCCTGCTCCCCGTCTTGGCAAGCATCAAGCCCGCATCTTCCGCCATCGCTCTTATAAGCGTCTTCTGAGCGTCATACGGCGTTATCATGGCGATGCGCTCTTCAGCGTTTTTAAGGCACGCGACAAACATTCTTGCGAGCTGCACGCACGCCTCGGCTTCCACAACGTTGAGCTTTGAGCCACCTTTTTGCAGCTCCTTGCCTTCGACGTGGACGAACACCACTGGCATCTCTGGACTCAGAACCTCGCCCCGTTCGAGGGTTTGCCAGCCGCCGACGTCAAGGCTGAGCGAGTGGCAGCGCTCTGCAGGCGTAATTCTGCCCTCGTAGAAGTGGCGTTGCGAGAAGCTGATGATTTCAGCGTG
>QMVQ01000090.1 GCA_003661185.1 Candidatus Alkanophagales archaeon
AAGGAGGCGCTGCTCGAATACATAGAGGAGCACGAGGGAGAGATCGACCTTGAGGAGTGCGCTGCGGAGTTTGGCGTTACTGAAGACGAGGTGGAAAGTCTTATAAACGAGCTCGTGGAGGAAGGAGTCTTGGAGATGTGAGCCATGGCTGAGAAAAAGCTGAAGATAAAGATTAAGAAGAAGGATGCTGCGCCAGCAGCCGCCACAGCAACGACAACGCCGATGGCAGCAATCGCAAAACCGCCGAAGATAACGCTAAGAGGCGTTAAGATAAGGATAGAAGAAATATCTCTGAAGAAATAATTTAACTTTTCTTTTTTATTCTTACTCCGAGCATTGCTCAAGAACAGAAGTGCAACGTGGTGGGAGCGATGAGTGGGGAGAAGAAGCTTAAGATTAAGCTAAAGAAGAAAGAAGGAGCACCTTCTGCGGCGACTACTGAAGGGAACGAGCTGTTCAAGCTGCTTTCGAAGATTGCGAAGCTCCTCGACGGCGTGGACAGCCTGAGGGGTGTGGAAATCGAAGCCGAGGAAATAGTCCTTGAGGGTGTTATGCTGCCAACAGACCTGTTGGCAGGGGCGTTGAGGCAAGCAACGGCGGCGCCGGCGGCTGCGGAGGCAGTGGCGCCACCGAAGCCGACGGAGTTAGAGAGCTTCAAGTTTGAAAAGCCAGTGCGGAGCTACGTAGGGAAATTCGAAGAAGTGAAGATTGGAGCGACGGCAGAAGAAGGCGGGAGCAGAGCGTTTACACTGACTATCGGTGGGAGCGAGACGCCGGCGATGCACGCCTTCGAGGGGCGGCTTCCGCATAGACCGGTGGTTGCGTATTTGGTCTTTGACGAGGATCCGGGGTTACCGGAGACGCTGCTGGAGTATTACGGGGACGTGAAGGACGACCCGGTGGCGTGGGCGAAGAAGTGCGTTGAGGAGTTTGGCGCAAAGATGATATTCCTGGACTTGCGGAGCACGGACCCGCATGGCACAAACCGCTCTGCCGAAGACGCTGCGAAGACTGTGAAGGCGGTTTTGGAGGCGGTGAGCGTGCCGTTGGCAATCTGCGTGCGCTCTGGCGACATGAAGAAGGACGTTGAGGTTTTGAAGAGGGCGGCGGAGGTCGCAGCCGGCGAGAACGTCATTCTGTACTGCGGGAGCCTCACGCTGCCAGCGATTCTTGCGGCAGGCGAGGCGTTGGCTGACGAGATTTACGAATACTTCAAAGCGGCGAAGGAGCACGGGCATGTCGTCGTAGCTTATCAACCGCTCAACCTCCCGGGCATCGCAGTGCTGAACAAAGCCGCTATGGAGCACGGTGTGCCGAAGAGTAAGATTCTAATAGACCCAGGCTCTGTAGCGGTGGGCTACGCCGTTGAAATGGCGATTTCGGCGATGGACGCCATCTACAACAAGGCGCTGGTCGGCGACGAGAGTTACCAGATGCCGCTCATGTATATACCAGCGAACGCATGGATGTATAGGGAGAGCTACGACGACGTCGAGGAGTGGGGCGACACCGAGCAGCGAGGGCATGCGTGGGAGATTGGCACTGCGATGGCAGCATTGATGTCGGGGGCGCATCTCCTCGTGATGCTCGACCCGTATGCGATAGATGCCGTGGAGAACTTCCTTGACAGGCTTTACTTGCCAAAGATCGAGAGCGTGGAGGGGCTGCTGAGACACTTGCCGGGGTCAAATTGCAAGGCGTGTGGCTTCGAGACGTGCAAGGAGCTTGCAGACGCCGTGCTCAAGGGCGAGACTGATGTTGACAAGTGTCAGAGGTTGGGCGATGCTGGTAAGAGGGCAGTGAAGAAGTTGCTAAGCCCGCCGTCGCCGCCAGTGGTGGAGTCAGAGGAGATTGCAAGCTGGATAAAAGAGTTGCCGTGAGGTGTGAAAAATGGCAGAGAAAGGGAAGGAAGTGAGAGCGTCGCCGATGGAGCTGATGAAGCAGTTGCCGGGCGAAGACTGTGGCGACTGTGGTTTTGATACGTGTTTTGAGTTCGCACTTGCGATCTTCGACCGCAGGAAGCGATACGATGAGTGCACTAAGCTTAATGATGCGCAGAGGAAGGCGCTTGCGAAGATGCTGGCGCCGCCGATGCGGGAGGTCGTTCTCGGCGTCGGTGAGCGTGCGAGGCGAATTGGCGGCGAGGAGGTGATGACGAGGGAAGAGCTGGGCTTCTTTGGGAAGACGGTCATCGCATACGACGTCTGGGACACAATGAGTGAAGAGCGGCTCAGAGACCGCCTGAAGGAGATTTATGAAATAAAAGCGGTGAAGGTGAAAGAGGCGTTCAGTGCCGACGCCATTGCGGTTCGGAACGTCTCTGGGGATCCCAAGAAGTTTAAGGAAGCCGTGAAAATCGTTTCGGAGCAAACGGACGTGCCGCTAATACTCTGCTCGTTCGACCCGAAGGCGTTGAGGGTAGCTGTTGAACTCGTGAAGGACAAGCGTCCTTTGCTATATGCGGCGACGAAGGACAACTGGGCGGATGTGCTCGAGCTTGCGAAGAAGTATGCCGTGCCGGTTGCAATATTCTCGCCGAACGACCTTGACACGCTCGGAGCGATTGCGAAGACGTTTGCGAAGAACGGCGTGGAGGACCTCGTTTTGGACCCCGGGACGTTCACCGAGCCAGGCTCGCTCCTCCAGACCTTCTGCAATCTTATAATGCTGCGGCGGGCGTGCGTCGAAGATGGAGTTAAGGAGGTCTCATATCCGACGATGGCTGTGCCTGCGACGATTACGATGACCGTTGGCGACAGAAAAAAGGCGGCGCAACTCGAAACCATGCTCGCTAATGCTCTCATCACGAAAGGCATAAACCTCGTCATCCTGCACTATCCGAATACGTGGGGCTTCTTCCCGATGGTCATGCTGCGAGAAAGCGTCTTTAAGCATCCGAAAGCTGAGGAAAAGGTCGACCCCGGAATCTATGAGTTCAACGAGCCCGACGAGCTTTCGCCGGTGCTCGTGACCACGAACTACACGATGACTTACGGCGTGGTTTCGAGCGAGCTGGAGCGCGTAAAGGTGCCATGCTGGTTGCTCGTCGTTGATACGGGTGGCTTATCGCTTGACACCGTTGCCGGCACCGGCGAGTGGGCGGACCTGCTTGAGGAGGCGGTCGATGAGTTTAACCTCGACGAAAAGGTAAAACACCGCATCCTCATAGTCGGGCAAGTCGTCGCCGAATACAAAGAGGACATGGAAGAAGCCCTTCCCGACTGGAAAATCGTAATCGGTCCTAAAGACTCGACGGAAATCGGTCCATTCCTCAAAGAAAAGTGGAAAGAGTTCCTTAAAGAGTCAGGCATTGAAGCCTGATTTTCCTCTCTTTTTAATTTAGTGTCAAGGTAGAGCTGTTTGAGAGCGGTTATTGTTTGTTTAATGCAGGTTTAAGAGCTAAGTGACAGGCGAGGGCGGCTAACTAAGGTTTATATTTCTGATTACCCATTTAACCTTATGATATTCCAAATAATTATCTGGAAAGAGGGGAACATGTTTGTTGTGAGGGAAGTCAAAAAACCATAAAGAAGGTATGGAGTTATATTAGAAGAGATGCTGGAATTCAAGAAAGAGTTAGGGAAAGACATCGTGAAGGTTATCAATGTCAAAATCGCCGAAGTTGTCGGTGAAACTTGGACTTGCTTGGAGTCTTGAGGTTAGTGTAGGTATCTGAGAGGGGGCTTTTTGAATGTTGTCAAAGACAATAAAAGCGGTTGACGGGGGCGAAAGATGAAAGGTAAAGCTCGTGCGAGCGGCGCCGGCACCGTGATAAATGCTATAGCGACTTTAAAGGGCTCGGCGTTTGGCATAGAGTTGTGGACGCATGCGGAGGTAGAGCTTGGTGAAGATTTTCGGGATGTCCGAAGCGAGATCTACGTCGAAGGCAAGCGTGAAAAGGATGGTAAGCTTGTAGAGCGGTGTGTGCAACTCGTTTTAAAGGCTTTCGGCGAGCAGCGGCTTGGCGGCTTCGTCCGCACCAAGAGCGAAATCCCACTGGCAAGCGGCTTGAAAAGCAGTAGTGCGGCAGCAAACGCCGTGACGCTCGCAACGCTCGACGCTCTCGGCGTTCGTGTCTCGTGGGATACTACGGAAAGAGTAACTTCGCCGTTTGGGCTCAAAGCGCTGCCTAAGCTGAGTGACGAGATCCATCCGCTCGACGCGATCCGCATCGGCGTGCATGCTGCGCTTGACGCTGGCGTTTCAATAACCGGCGCCTTCGACGATGCCTGCGCCTCGATGCTCGGCGGCTTTGTGGTCACTAATAATAAGAAGACGACGCTGCTGAAAAGGGTAGAGAAAGATGCGAGAGTTCTTGTGCTCGTGCCACAGGAGCGGGCGTTTACGGCGGATGCTGACGTTAAAAGGATGCGGCTTTTAGCACCTTGCGTCGAGATTGCGTTTGATCTTGCTTTAAAAGGCGAGTTTGAAAGGGCGATGACGCTCAACGGTTTCTTATATTGCGCAGCGCTTCGCTTCAGCCATGAGCCCATTATGCGAGCTTTGGAGTGTGGCGTGCAGGGCGTTAGCCTCTCAGGCACCGGTCCCTCTTACGTTGCTCTTACCTCCGAAGAAAGCATAGATGCCCTGAGGGAGATTTGGAGTTGCATTGAACAGTCTAAAATGATAGAAACTAAGGTGAACAATATCCCTTGTTTTACTGAGGCGTGAGGATGAAGGGGGAAGCAAGGACGCTCAAGCAGATAAGGGAGGAAATCGAAAATATAGATGCTCAAATAATAGAACTAATAGCTAAGCGGACAGCGTTAGCTGAAGAACTCTTGGCGGCGAAGCTCCGTGAAGGCACGAACATTGTGGACAAGGAGCAGCGTAAGCGGGTCCTTGAGCGGGTCGCACGTGAGGCTTCGAGACGTGGGATGGATGCCGTTTTCATCACAAAAATTTTTGAAATACTGATAACAATGAATGAGAATAGGCAGAAGGAATTGGCGGCAATGCCGAAGAACTCCACAGGCGTAGAGGGAGGTAAGAATGAGCGACGAAGATAGCAGTAAGAGCAAGGTCATGAGGACGCCCATCGTGGCGGTGCTGGGGCATATAGACCACGGGAAGACGACGCTTCTCGACAACATTCGAGGGACGGCGATAGCGCAGCGCGAGGCAGGCGGCATCACACAACACATCGGCGCCACGGAAATCCCAATAGGCGTCATAAAGAAGATTTGCGGACCGCTGCTCGACGTCGGGAAGATAAAGGTTTCAGGCTTGCTTTTCATAGACACGCCGGGGCATCAGGCGTTCACGTCACTTAGAAAGCGGGGCGGGGCGCTCGCCGACCTCGCAGTCCTCATCGTTGACATCATGGAAGGCTTCCAACCGCAGACTTACGAGTCGCTGCACATCCTCAAAACGTTTAAAACGCCGTTCGTCGTGGCGCTGAACAAAATAGACAGGATTCGGGGCTGGCGTTCCATGAGAAAGCCGTTCGTCTTGAGCTACAAGGAGCAGAGCGACGAAGCCCGCAGACTCATTGACGAGCGATTTTATGAGGTTGTGGGGACGCTCTACGACGAGGGCTTCTCGGCGGAACGCTACGACAGAATCCAAGACTTCACGAAGACCGTTGCCATAGTTCCGATAAGCGCAAAGACTGGCGAGGGCATTCCAGACCTGCTCATGGTGCTGATAGGGCTGGCGCAGAGGTTTTTGGAGGAAAGTTTGCGGCTGCATGTGAGCGCCGAGGGCGTGGGCGTGGTCCTTGAGAAAAAGGAGGAGCGAGGCATCGGCACAACTATTGACGTTATTCTTTACGACGGCACGCTGAGCGTCGGCGACACCGTCATCATCGGTAGCATCGCTCGCTCGCCCGTCGTGACGAAGGTGCGGGGGTTGCTGAAGCCGAGAGCCTTGCGGGAGATGCGTGCCGAGAGCAGATTTGAGAGGGTGCGCAGCGTCACCGCAGCAGCGGGCATCAAAATCATTGCACCAAAGCTCGAAGACGTGCTCACGGGCTCGCAGCTCAGGGTCGTAAAGGACGAGACTGCGCTCGGGGATGCGATTCGGAAGCTGCAGGCGGAGCTTGAGGAGCTTCGGATCGAGATTGCGGCTGAGGGCGTCGTGGTTAAGGCGGACACGCTCGGCGCTCTCGAGGCGCTCGCCTCGGAGCTTAAGCGGGAGAACATCAGCATAATGAAGGCAGAAGTCGGCAATATCTCGAGGCGTGACGTCATAGATGCCGCTACCGTAAAGGAAAAAAACCCAAACTTGGCGGTGGTCATAGGCTTTAACGTCGACGTCCTACCCGACGCAAAGGAGGTGGCGCAGCAGAACGACGTCCCCATATTCCTCGGCGACGTTATCTACAAGATCATTGAGGATTACGTCGGCTGGGTGCGACGCCGTAAGGAGGAAGAAGTGCGAAAGGCGCTCGAACCTCTAATCAAACCTGGAAAGCTCATGCTGCTCCCAGACTACGTCTTCAGGCAGAGTAAGCCCGCAATCGTCGGCGTCCGTGTCCTTGGCGGGCGGATAGCGCCAGGAGCGCCGCTTATGCGTGCTGACGGCGTCGCAGTTGGCAGCATCAAAGGCATCCAAGACCGTGGCAATTCGATACCAGAAGCCCGGCAAGGCATGGAAGTTGCAGTTTCAATAGTCGGTCCGAC
>QMVQ01000091.1 GCA_003661185.1 Candidatus Alkanophagales archaeon
AACGCCAAAAGCCCGAGGAGCGCGGCTAGCAGCGTTTTTTGGCGGAGCTTCCGCACACTTCTTCCCCTGATTAATGCGAGCGAGGCGTGGACGAAGGCGGCGTCCGCAACCATCAGCGGCACGAGATACGCAAGGTTCATGCGATACGGCTCCGCAGTGAAGAACGGCAGCGGACTGAGCGCCACCGCTGCCATGAAGAGCACTGCCGCCGACCTTCTGGCGGCGATCTCGCCGTATTTCAGGGCTACTGTCCGTACGCCACGGAGCGCATCACCCCTAACATCCATAATGCCTTTCATTATTTCCCTGCCGACGCCTGCGAGCAGTGAGATGGCGAAAAGCGTGAACACCGCCTCGTTAACGATGCCGACGACGAGCGCTCCGAAGAGGAAGGGAACTGCCATCGTGAAGCCTATGTAGAAATTCCCGACGACACCGAATTTTTTAAGCCAAAGGTCGTAAGTGGCGCCGAGCACTGCGAGCGTCGCCGCCACTCCGAAACACAGGGTACCAAGTGGCAGCGCCGCCAGCACGCCGAGCGTCGTCGCAACCGCCGCGGTGTAAAGGGCGGCGTTCGGCGAAAGCTCGCCGCTCACGAGCGGGCGGTCGTAACGCTTGTTCACTACGTCGCTCTTGTAGTCGCAGTAGTCATTAAGCGCAAAAGTCCCGGCTTCGATGAGCAGTGCTGTTAAGAAGCCAAAAACCGCCTTCTGCCAAAAAGCAAGGCTCAACCCGCCAACCACAAACATGCCCACTAAAACGCCAATCCCATACATTATGCCATGCTCAAGCCTCGTAAGCCTCCAAAACGAGTCGATGCGCATTTTAGCTAACAAACTTAAATTAAGCACGCGAGTCAGCACCTATCGCGCCCTGCCGTATTTCATTAAACGACGGTATTTACCGTAGCGGTCGGTCGGCGAGAACCTCGGCGGCAGCGGGTTGCGGGTATGCTCGCCGCACCGCACGCATACATCCTTGAGCGTATATTCCCCACACTTCACGCATTTTTTTATCTTAGATGTCATCTGTGAAAGGTGCCCATGCCCTTATTTTTGGTGACGACCTTAATTGCGGCATCTGCCGCTTTCCTCAGGGCGTTTTCAGCCTTTTTGTAATCGGGCGCCGTTACTTTGAACAGGTAGCGGGGCGCCCCCATGTAAATGATTTCGAGCTCCACGTTGCCGTCAACGACGCTCATAGCCTTTTTCAACGCCTTTTTTATCACGTCCACGCCGTTCGGCAGCGGGCAGCTCAACTCGACGTTCGCCGAGACGCTGACGGTCGGTGGCTTTATGTTCGCCGCCGCGACCTCGTAGATCCCTTTGGCGTATTCTTCGTCGACGACCTTTTTTAATGCGCCCACGCCGTTGATTACTGCATCCTCAAATGCTGAGTATATGCTCCCGTAGGCGTCGAGCAACTTCTCAGCAAGCGCTTCTTTTTCTTTCTCGGTGATGTTCAGCGACTCCGCCACTAATTCCAGCCACTTCTTCGCCTTCTGCTCGCTCTTCCATTCCCTTATTTTCTCAGCACGCTGCGTTGGTTTCACGTCTTTCAGAGAGAGGTCGATGTGCCCTCTTGCCTTGTCCACGTGGAGAACCTTGCATACAACCTTCTGCCCTTCTCGGACGTAGTCCCGAATGTAGCGCACCCAGCCCGACGCTATCTCTGAAATGTGTATCAGGCCCTCCTTTCCATACTCCTCGAGCTCCACGAATGCGCCAAAATCCTTGACCTTACGCACCGTGCAAACGACCAATTCCCCTTTTTCAGGCCACTTTTCCTTTCCCATCTCGTGCACCCATGATTTACGCCAACGCCTCTACGACCCTTTTTGTTTTGATTGCAGCCCGTCCGCCTCTCGGCTCCGCCAACGTCCTACCACACACCAAACAACGGACGACAGTGCTCGCCCTTTCAAATATTATCTGTTCGTTCCCGCAGTCGTCGCACTTCACCTTCAAAAACCTGTTCTGCGTCACCCTCGTCGGCATAACTCTTTCCCCACCCTACCTTTTTACTACGTCTCCACAAGTTCGAACCTTGATGCTCTGAAGCCCTCTCTTGTATGCGACTTTTTACACTCCACGCACGTGTATCTCAAAAACACTTTCTTCGTCGGCTTGTCGCCGCCTGGGACTTTTGAAAACTTTCCGCTGTTCCCGATTCTTGCCTTCTGCTTCTTTTTCTGGCGTGCGATTCGACTTAATGACGACGCTTTCCCTCTTTTTACTTTTTCGACCTCGTGTAGCGAATGCTTCTTACAAAAGGGGCAGAACGTTCTAACCCTCTTCGGCATCTTCACCTTTACCACCTTCTTTTAACTTTTATCTGCACGGCAACGCCCTTTTTGCACAGAATTTCAGCATTGTCTTTCGGCAGCGTGAGCACGTCCTCCCGCCGCACCTTATACACTTTGCCATCAATGCCAATGAACGCCGGCACGCTCTCAAGCATGCGCACCACATAAAAATCCGCAGGTGCGTTCGTCGCTGCCACCTCCCCAGCAGCCTCCGCTGCCGTCCCAATCTGCCTGCCTACTTTTGCCCCACTTGTGCGTTCTGGTAGCGACTTTACGCTAACACCCACTGCCTCAGCCGCCACGACGGCACGTGCCGCCGCATGCGGATTGCTTTCGTCCTCTTTTTCCTCTCTCTCCTCGCCAAATATTGCTCGCATGATGCGTTTCCTCCCTTCCTCGATGCAACTTGCCACACCCTCGAATATTGCCCTTTCGGCGGGCGTCAACCCCTTAGGCGGGGTTTCCGCGCCTGAGCTTGCGACCTTCACAATCTTTCCGATACGCCTTCTAAATATGTCCTCGATTTTCGCTTTTGCACTCCGTATCTCATCCTCGATGAACGCCTTTCTCGTATCGTTGGCACTCTCTCTTTCCTGTTCGAGATTCCTTATGTAATTACGCACCTCTTCATAAAAGTTTTGTGGCAGTTCCTGCAGTAAGGGCGAGCTTCTCTCCTTATACAGGATCTCCCAAAGCTTTTCTACGTCCATTGGCTGCACCCGCCATGCTACGAGAGCTCCGCCACACCTGCGCACATCAGAAAAACGGCGGCGTGCACCGGAAGTTTCTCCATCCCCTCTTCTACCTTGTATGTAGCACCTTTTAAGAAAATATTTGCCGGGCGGGTTATCTTAATACGCACCTCCTCGTCGCCGAAGACGACAGCATCTTCCAAAGGGTCGAAACCCTCAAGCTCTTTTACCGTCATTGGCTTCACTAAGAAGCCCGTCTTCCCGTGTAGCGACGTTGGCATCCTTATTAGCCTTTTCACGTCCGCCGTCACAGGCTCGTCAGGTCTGTCCTCGTATTTCACACGCTCCTTCTCGATTATACGCTCCCATATGCGCTTTGGGAAACGAGGAATCTGGTCGAGGTTGCCCGCCCTTATGTTTTTCAGAGCTTCTCCGTTTCGTGCAACCCGCATCAACTCTCTTGCACGCTTCTCGCCGATGCCCCTAATGCTGAGTAACAAACGCAATGCGCTTTCCTCGTCCATCTTGGCAAGCCCCTCTAAGAAGCTCATCAAGCCGCTGTGCAACTTCTTGCCCCAACCCTCAGACGCAAGTAAGATTACAGCTTCTCTTCGCACCTGTCTCCTACCCAGCTCGCCTGCCACCGCAGCTTTTACCAGAAATTTTTCTATTTTCATGCCTCTCGCCGTTACGTAGTCCACAATCTCACGCCGCTCCTTGCTTCCAAGTCTCTTAACGCTTTCGTCCCGGACGTGCACGTGGTAGCCCCGAGACCCCGAAAAAACTACCTCTATCACGTTTTCCTCAAAGCCGAAGTCGCCAGTGAGGAAGTCCAAGAGCTTTAAAGTCTCTTTCTTCACGATGTTAAGCATTTCAGGATAGCTCCGCTTTTCAGTAACGATGTGGTCGGCGTCGAGGTCGAAAATGAGGTCGGCGCCGAGCCAGCCCTTTTCGTCCATCTCCGCTGCTGGGTCCTCGTATAGAGCAGAAGAATAATAAACGTGCGCAGGTGCGCTCTTCTTGAGATAAGAAACGAGGGCGGTGGGCGTCGCAAACGCACGGTGCCGCCGCATCACGGTTTTTTTCGGATAACTTGCGTCGAAAAGCACGAAACCCCACTCACGACGCTCAAGCTCCGGCGGCAGCCTCAACGCCGCCTGCCTGTAATATTCAGCAAATTTCCGTCGCACGAATATCTTTGTCGTTTCATCCATGGGGTGCTTTATACTTCGGTTTCCTTTTGATAATTGTGTTTGAAGTTCTGCACAAAGACCTGATGGGACGCATTGGCAGGCTGGAGACGCCACACGGCGTCGTGGAGACGCCGACGCTCATGCCGGTAGTGAATCCGAACTTGATGCTGGTAGAGCCGAGCGAGCTTGAGCGGTTCGGTGCCGAGATGCTCATCACGAACGCTTATATCATTTATAAGAAGAAGGAGTTGAGAGAAAATGCTTTAGAAGGCGGTGTTCACAAGCTTTTAGGATGGGAAAAGCCTCTAATGACAGACTCCGGCTCCTATCAACTTTACGAATACGGCGACGTTGAAGTCTCTAACAAGGAAATCGTGGAGTTCCAGCTGGAAATTGGGGCAGACGTCGTCGTCCCTTTAGACATACCGACGCCGCCGGACGCCCGGCGGGAGCGTGCGGAGAACGACCTCGAAAAGACGCTGCGCAGGCTTGAAGAGGCTAAAGCTGTCTTGGACGGGCGGGACGAAAAGCCGCTGCTCGCAGGGCCGATACAAGGCTCGACGTTCCTCGATTTGAGAGAGCGGAGCGCGATGGCTGCTTCGGGAATGGGCTTTGACGTTTACCCGATAGGCGGGCTCGTCCCGCTGCTTGAAGCCTACAGATACAAGGAGCTTGTCGAAATAATCATAACAGCTAAACGGCGGCTGCCTGCAGATGCCCCCGTGCACCTTTTCGGCGTCGGGCACCCGATTTTCTTCTCACTTGCCGTCGCCCTTGGCTGTGACCTTTTCGACTCCGCCGCTTACGCCCTCTACGCAAAGAACGACCGCTACCTGACGAGCGACGGCACCTATTTCCTTGAAGACTTGCAGTATTTGCCATGTTCGTGCCCGGTATGTTCGAAATACAACATCAAATACTTAAAGGAGTGCGGCAGAGAGGAAAGAGCAAGACTCCTCGCTGAGCATAATCTTCACGTGACGTTCGCCGAGATAAGGGCGGTAAGACAGGCGATTTGGGAGAACAGGCTCTGGGAGCTTTTAGAGCGGCGATGCCGTGCGCACCCCCGCTGCTCAGCGGCTTGAAGAAAGTTTCAGAGCACGCAGAGCTCCTTGAAAAATACGACGTTTCTACGAAACGCTCGTTCTTTTACCTCGGGGAGACATCAGCACGCCGCCCTGAGGTCCTAAGGTATGCGAGGCGGCTTAGCCGTTTTGAAGCTGGCAGGCGGGCGCTCGTCGTCGCCATCAGCGGGACTGCGACGCTTGAAGGAGTTTGCGAAGCTCTGAAACTTAACCTGCGGGAGTTCGACAGTGTGTTTCTCGTTAAGCCGCCGTTTGGTCCCTACCCGCTGGAGCTTCAAGGAACATATCCAATAGGGCAGTCGGAAGTGCCAACGCCCATGGACTACGAAGGACTAACGGCGGCGCTCGAAAACGTCTTGAAGCTGCTAGAGATGAACGACGGTGCAGAATTCGTGTTCGTGTGCGATGGAACATGGGAAAAGCACCCACTCATCCGGAAAATAAAGACGAAATGCCTTTTCGTGCCAGTTACCCTTGAATAATTTTGCGAGGAGCTGAAGCAGCATTCCACTCACTTCTTCCCCTGTATAATCTCATGCAGCCTCACGACGCCGCCAACGATCATGACCGCTGGGGGGCTCACATTTCCCCTTCTTGCCAACTCCACGATATTTCCGAGCGTTCCTGTGAGGACTCGCTGCTGCGGCGTCGCTCCACGTTCTATTATTGCGACAGGCGTCTTCGGACTCTTGCCACCCTCTATCAGCAGTCTTACGTTGCGCTCGAGACTCTTAATGCCCATCAGGATGACGAGCGTGCAATCAAGCGTCGCAGCGTGCCTCCAAAGTCTCTCATACTTCTGTTTTTCCTCTTCATGCTCGGCGGCGCTGTGCCCCGTGAGGATGAGCAGCGCCGAGGAATATTCGCGATGAGTTAGCGGAATCCCGGCGAGCGCCGGGACTGCGATTGCGGACGTGATGCCGGGGACGACCTCGAAAGGTATGCCCTCGCGTGCGAGGAACTCCGCCTCCTCGCCACCACGCCCGAAGACAAAGGGATCGCCTCCTTTCAGCCTGACAACATTTCTACCCTTTCGAGCTTCCTCCGCCATGAGCCTGTTAATTTCGTGCTGCGTCGTCGTTTTTCCGCGGTCGTTGCTTTTTTCGTGATCCTCAGGGCTCTTGCCCACGCACACGAGCTTTGCGGTTTTCGGCAGCAGCTTTAGAATCTCGGCGCTCACGAGCCTGTCGTATAAGACGACGTCGGCATCGTCTAAAATCCTTTTAGCTTTCAAGGTCAGGAATTCGGGGTCCCCAGGACCCGCACCTAC
>QMVQ01000092.1 GCA_003661185.1 Candidatus Alkanophagales archaeon
AACGAGGCTGTGGGTATAACCTGCGGTCAGGAGCTGCGTGCTCAGCTCGAAGGGGAGCGCTTATGCACACTCCCCAACCTCCCGCCGGTGGAAGCCCCGACTCGGGGCGGGGGAGGAGGTCACGACTTACTCCGCTCCTTTTTCCTCATGAGCTATCTCATACCTGTAAGTGATGAAAGCTCTTTTAGCCTTATACAGGACTTTCTTTTTGTCGTATCCATATTTTTCAGCGAGTTTCTCCAGCAGCCGCCTCTTGCTGCCGCCCTTTAACTCCAATTCCTCCATTATTTCTTCAATCATTTTCTTTTTCGCCTCTTCCGAAAGAGGCTCCCGCCCGCCGCCCGCTCCTGCCTCAGTCATCTTGTCCACCCTCACTTCACTACTCTTTCCTCCGCAGCCTCACGGGAGAAAGCAATCTTTCAGATACGCCGGCGAGCTTCGTCTCCGAAACTATCAGACGCTCTGGTAAACGTTCTGAAATTTTAAAGTCTAAGGTCACCGATTCGGCGTTAGAGATTTCCACATCATCGTCCCTGAAAAGCTTCAAGCTCCGTGCGGCGTCCACGCTTATCTCAACAAAGCTCTTTGCGAACACCCCGCTCCAGAACGCTGGCGTCGTTCTGTAAAGCAGCAGATAATCCCCGCTTTCAGCAGCTTCCGCGCCTCTCGCCGTTCCCACAGCTGTAGCGCCGCCCTGCAGCCCCTCAGGCTCCGCCAGTACTTTCGTTTCTTTCCTTTTCACCTGAACATCGTCCTCTTTGGGCGACGTTTCTCCTAAGCCCAGCGTTCCGAAAACCTCGCTGCGAACCTCCTCGAAGCTCCGCCTTCCGCCTGTGACGCCCTCTACCATCCTCTCAAGAATTTCAACGCCTGCCGCTGACGTGCCCCCGTTCTCCAAAACCCGCCCCTCCACATTCACTATAACCCCTCGCTTCTCAAAGAACGCCTCGCTCGCAAGCGTCACGCCTGCAAGCTCTGAGGCGACCGTCCTAAAAGCTCCTTGCTCCACCAAAAGTTCAAGTTCTGAAAGACGCTTCCGAATTTTACGCTCGTTTAGCAAAAGAGCGCCCGCCGGATCCGTCTCAAGAAGAAACAGCGCCTTCACCCGCTCGTCTTCGAAAACCTCAAGCAGGCTCAAGCCTTGCTTCGTCTCAGGTGCCAGTGAGCTTTGCAGCAATGCCGCGCTCGTCGTCAGAAACGGCTTCATTAAGAGCGGCGTGGCGCCGCACTCCGCACACACCGCAAACATCTCTCTTAGCAAAACAGCGTCCGTGTAGGGATTTGCCTCCGAAATGACGAGAGCATCTTCAAAAACGTCCTTCCGTGCTCTTAACTTTTTTAGCTCCTCTGCTGCCGCATTTATGAAGGCTGTGGCATCCAACAAAACAGTCTCGTCGGCAATCCCGCGCTCGCTGCCCACAAACGCGACCTCAAAAACCTTCGCCCCGTTCTTCTTTGCTTTCAAGATCCGCCTCGCAAGCAGCGGATATTGTAAAAAAGGCTCCACGAAGAACAAAACAAGTTTTGAAGCACGTTCCACGTCCGCCAAAGGCACACCTATTTCCAAAAGCTCATGCGAACTCTCAGGTAAAGTTTTGAAAGCAGCGTTCAGCCCCAGCTCCAGATTTTTACAGCCAAGACCTTTACAAAGGTTGATGAACGAGGCGAGTTCTTCGCACGTCGCCGCCCCCACGCTTACGAACGCCAACTCCTCCGGCTTCACACCTTTAAGTCGCCTCACAGCTTCGCTTACAGCTTCGTCCAGCGTCACAGGCTTGCCATCAACAGTGTTGTTCAAGCGTTCTCTGTCGTAATATTGAGGGAGAGACATGCCGAAAGCGCAAAGCTTACCTACGTTCACGGGTGCTCTCTTCCTGTGCCACACTTTAAGCCCCCGCTCCTCGTCGCCTTCTAAATACAAGCCGCAACCGAGGCCGCAGCCCGGACATATCGTTTTTATCATCGACTCACCCTCCACTTTACAGTATGTCATGCCATTGGAGCTCTGCCTCGTAGAACGGAGGCTTCTCCGAAACGTTCATCCCGGGCATGTAGTTCAACTTGCGCTGCATCCGCTCTGCGAATCGCCTGTGGATGAACGTGAGAGGAATATCAACCGGACAGACGTCCTCGCACTGTCCGCAGCCGATGCATGAATCCATCAGATGCAACAGTCTTATCACATTATACATGGAAATTACATAGTCGTCTCGCTCGTCGTGCATCGAAACACACTTTGCAGCGTCGTCGCACGCACACACCGGACAAACAGTCCTACAGGCGCCGCAGTTTATGCAAAGCCTCAGCGTTTCGACGTAGAACTTCAGACGCTCATCTCTCGTAAGCTCCTTCACCGCATCAAGCTTCTCCCACCACTCCTCTGCTAGTTTCACCATTGCGTTTTTTATCCTCTCCCGCACCTCCAACGACTTCTCAGACGCCTCCTTAACTTTAATATATCCATTCTCCAAGGCGTTTTTAAGAAGTGCCTCGCCCTTCCCGGTTAGAACTTCGACGAACGTCGCTTCTTCTCCCTTTAGCACGCCCCAGTTCCCACATGCCAAGTCCGCCATCGTCGGAATCTTCGTAATGCACATCTTACAGGAGTCCCTACGCCCGTAACCTTTCTTTTCAAGCTCCTCTATCTTACATTCCCTCTCCTCACCGCTCTGGAGGGTTAAGAAAAGCTTGCCCGCCTTTATTTCCTCCTTGACCACCGCATCCGGGTCGATTCCGTAAACTTCCGCAGCCGCCTCCCGCAGGTTCAGGGGGTGCAGCGTGCCACCGCAGTTCAGCCCGACGAGATAAATGTCGTTGATGTCCAGTTGCTGGCGTTTCGCCTGCTCTATGATACCACGGGCGTCGCAAGGCTTTACCGGCAACCCTATTTTCTTGCCCTTGTTCTTTTCGTCCTTATAGAATTCCACGACGAACTTCGTCAGGTTTACCGGGACGGCGTGCAGAGAGCCCGCACTCTCCACGACGACTTCAGGGGCGCTCGTGACTGTGGGGATGCCTTCATAAACGTCTTCCTTCTTGACCACGACGACAGCATCCAGCAAGCCATTTTCAAGAGCAGCGACGAGCGCCGCCGTGACGAAGCCGCCATTCGCCGCCCTCCTCCTTATTTTCTCATCAGTTGCCCACGCAAGGTAGCATGTGCCCATATTCTTCCCTCTTCCCCTACTTTTTCCAGCTCTTCCTGAAAGGACTTGGACCTACTTTCTTAACGTTCTCGGTCACCTCTTTAACCATATCTGCAAAAATCGCGCCTTCGGAGGCGGAAATCCATTCCAAGCGGAGCCGCTCAGGTTCAAGCCCCAATTCGTCCACAAACTCTTTCAGAAACTCAAAGCGGTTTCTTGTCTTGTAGTTCGCATCTACATAGTGGCAGTCGCCGATGTGGCAGCCCGTGATGAGGACGGCGTCCGCACCCTCCAGAAAACCCATCAGCACAAACGCTGGGTCAATACGCCCCGAGCACATCACCCTTATCACCCGTATCGTCGGCGGCGTCTGCCTCCGCTCCAAGCCCGCGGCGTCCGCTCCCGCATACGAGCACCAGTTGCAGCAAAACGCTAAAACCTTTGGCTCCCACTCCTTTTTTTCATTCATTTGCTCATCTACGACAGCCAACATACCTCACCCCAGCGCATTTGCAGCCTGCCCCTGCCCACTCGCAGGCAGCCACACTGCCTCCGAATTCCATCAAGGGAGTTTGGCGAGCACCTTATAAAAACGTGCCGAAATTGAAAGCTCGTGCGCCTTTACTAAGACAAGACGCACGCATGGCTACGGGCGTGCCGAGCATCACGGGCGTGTGAGCTTGTATTTCTCACGCATTTCTCTGGTGAGGAAGCAGATGCCGCATTTGTCGCCGACGATGTATATGGAAATCATCTTATCCGGGTTCTTTCTGTCTATTTTCGGCTTCCTGCCCAGCACCTGCTCCACAAGTCTTTGCAGATATGCGGTCACCTCCCTCTCAATGCTCTTATTTGAGACCCTCACGTCGCCTCTCGTCTCAACGTGCACACACAGAGTCTCCTCAGGCTCTATCTCGTCTATGTGCTTCGCAACGTGCCTCTTCACTACGCTTATTAGGTTTTCAGGAGCTGTAAATACGCTTTCCAGAGGCACCGCCCTACTGACGCAGCGGAATTCCTCGGCGTCCTCAAGAAACTCTGTAACGTCATCAACCTTACCGAAAAGCACACCCTCGCCACAAACCTCAAACTCACCTTCGCCCTCCAGCTCTTTGAGAAGCTCTTCCTCGCTACACTCCTTCCGTCTTATGACTAATAAATTCCAATCCCTTGGCATCTCCCCCTTAGAGATAAAAGGCGAGCCTTTTCACCCTGCTCACGGGGTGGGGATGCGTCGAGAAAAGCTCCATGAGACGCTCCGTCAACGGCACCTTTGCCTTCTGCGCAAACGTCTCAAGCTCGTATGCGCTTATCCGCCCATCCCTATTAATGTCAGCCTCCCTGAGGTCTGTGAGGTCTCTGCGGGCGGTTGCTGGGTCCGATGCGAAGAACGCCCGGAGCCCCTGCACCGCCTTTAAGGTCTCATCGCTCGCTTTGGCGTTGCCGTGGATTATTTTATAGAGAGCGGAGGCGAGGCTGTAAGGTCTTTTCGTGAGCTCGACGCTGCCGGCGTCCGCATAGTATTCCCGAACTCTCGACGCATATAATACAATTAAATTGCTGATGAGGTATACGAGGAAGGCGATGAAAGCAATTGCAAGCGTCGGCAAACTCCCCTCGTCCCTGCTCCTGCCGCCGCCAAAGAACGCCGAAAGAAATAGACTGTAGTAAACGAAATAGCAAATCATGGGAATCACGCTCAGCGCCGTTATCACGAGCATGTCCCTATGTTTGATGTGCGAGATTTCGTGCGCCAAGACTGCTTCGAGCTCGTCTTTGTTGAGCATCTCAAGGAGCCGTCTCGTGACGCACACTCTCGCTTTCCGCTTCGACGTGCCGAAGGCGAAGGCGTTAGGAATAGGAACTTCCGAGATGCCAACTTTCGGCTTTGGAATGCCAGCACGCCTCGCAAGGTCTTTAACGAGCCAGTGCAGCTCTGGATACTCAAGCTCCGAAACGTAACGGACCCGCATCGTCCACTCCACAATTTTTGGACCCATGAGGAACTGAGCGCCGACGATAACAGCCGCAAGCACCGCGTAAAACACGGGAGCGCCGATGCCTAAGGCGTAGGCTACTAACACCAGTAACCCGTATATCACTGCAAAGAGCAGTATAACACACGCCCACAGCCGCACATGCAGGAAAAACGTTCTCATCCTATAAGGGTTTCCTCAAAGAATGATTTAAATATTTCGTTGCAAGGGGCATAAGCCAGCGCTGGAAACTAATGCTGCTAAACCACCGGCGCAGGTTACCTGCCCCGCCGCTCAAGGATGGCTTTTATCTTCTTCAGCCTTATGAAGTTCTCTCTTTCCATCTCGTCAAGCCGCATTTGTATGTATTTGCGGGTCGCCTTCAGCCGGGGGATGAGTATGTATTCGAGGGCATTTACCCGCCGCTTCGTCTTTTCGACCTCCTCGGCGAGCCGCCGCACCGTCTCTTCCACCTCCGCAACCTTTATCACCTTCTCTAAAGCCTCTTCGAAGCTCTGGGCGCAGCGGTCGAGCACCGCCGACGTGTCCACGAAGCCGTAACCACGCTCCGTCGCCTTCCGCGAGAGAGATTCCGCCTCGATTATAGGCACGCTTACGCCCATGATGCTTCGGGTATCGAAGTCCAGCGCAATTTTCTGCGCAGTTATTAGAGAAATTTGGCGGACATTCTCGACGCCCAGCAACGCCTGCGCCAGTATTAAATTGTTAAAAGCTTCCTTGAGCTTTTCTTCCATCTCCTTGCGTGCTGCTCTGACTTCTGAAACCACGTCCAGAAACTCCGCAATCAGCGCATCCCGCTTCTCCTTGAGAAGGTCATGCCCCTTTTCCGCAAGTTTAACGCGACGAGTCAGCTTCAGAAGCTCCATCCGCGTCGGGCTCACGCCCTCTATTACCTCCGCCATACTTTCACCTCACCCCGGCTCGCCGCCCCTATATTCAGCAAACGCACATTTAAAGTTGCCGCAACGCTCCGCCGCACGCATACACCATAAAACGAGAGCGAACTACTATTTAAACCAGTGCTCTTAGCAACATCCCTTTCGCATATGGTTTCCAACCAATAGTTTTATGCTCAAATAATATCATCAAAGTATGAAGGCGGGAGAGGTAATGAAGGTGTTGAGAATATCCCGAAGCACGCTGCACAGACATGCGAGGGAGGGCTTGATAAGGAGAAGAAAGGTTGGGAAGCGTTACGATTATCTTGATGAGGATGTCTATAGGCTTTTGAATCATGGACTTCCTCGCAAGACCTACATCTATGCGAGGGCTTCCACGCCGAAGCAGAAGAAGGCTCTTGAAAATCAAATTTTCACGCTTCTTGACGAGGTTATGGATTACAAGGTGGACAAGGTAATAATTGCGCATAA
>QMVQ01000093.1 GCA_003661185.1 Candidatus Alkanophagales archaeon
CTGCGATTCTACGTATCTCTTCAGAACATCTAACGTAACCTGTCCAGTTGTCGCTAAGAAGTATGATGGAGACCAGAAGACGTTTTTCCACAACTTCTTCTTCACTTCTGGGAACTTCCGCCTTATCTCCCTTGAAGTTAGCGTTTTCAGAGCGTTGATGTACTTCGATATGTTTAGAGTAGGCTTCGCTTTGAATAGGATGTGGACGTGATCGACATCACATTCTATTGCGAGAACTTCAACCTCAAACGTTTCGGAGATTTCGTGAATTTTCTGTTTGAGAAAATCTATGATTTTATCGCTTGTGAATACTTTTCTGTAATACTTTACTACGAAGATGTGATGATAGTGAAGGGAGAAGACTGAAGGAGCACCTCTGTCAAGTTTGTATTTCATAGTTGTAAAATTTTTTAAGAATATATAAAGCTTACCTCCTACCCTCCCCTCCCGCCTCCCTGCTGTATCCCCTCGCTCTCGCAAGGGAACTTAGCAGCAACAAATTAAAAGCAACAGTATCCCAAAAAGAAAAAATGGAGGGTTATTTGTAGTCGTAGAAGCCCTTTCCGGTCTTCCTTCCGTAGTGTCCAGCACGGACGAGCTGTTTGAGGAGAGGGCAGGGTCGGTATTTTGGGTCGCCGAACTCCCGCTGGAAGACCTCGAAGACTGAGAGAATGGTGTCGAGCCCGACCATGTCTGCAAGCTCGAGCGGCCCCATCGGCCAATTGTAACCGAGTTTCATCGCGGTGTCGATGTCCTCCTCCGTCGCAGTTCCTTCCATAAGCACGAACATCGCCTCGTTAAGCGATGGGAGCGCAATCCGGTTTGCAATGAAGCCCGGCGAGTCCTTGCAGACGACCGGCGTTTTCCCCAGCTTCTCGGCAAACGCCCTCGCAACCTCGACGGTCTCGTCCGAAGTCGTGAGCCCGCGCACAATCTCAACGAGCCGCATCACGGGCACGGGGTTGAAGAAATGCATGCCGACGACCTTTTCGGGACGGTTCGTCGCTGCCGCCATTTCAGTAATACTCAACGATGACGTGTTCGACGCCAGAATCGTGTGCTCGGGGCAGATCTCGTCAAGCTCCTTGAAAACCTGCTTTTTCACGTCCATGTTCTCGATGACCGCCTCGATGACGAGGTCGGCGTCGCTCGCTGCCTCCTTCACGTCGGTCGTCCCCTTAATGCGGCTGAGGATGGCGTTTGCGGCGTCTTCGGGGAGCTTGCCCTTACTCACTAGTCTTTCGAGGGTCTTTTTTATTCCGCCAATGCCACGCTCCACGAATTTCATGTCGATGTCCCGCAGCCCGACCTCGATGCCAATCTGAGCGACGACCTGTGCTATGCCGGAACCCATTATCCCCGCTCCGATTACAGCCACCTTTTTTATATCCTCTACCTTCATGCAACCACCCTTTCCGTTTTAATTCAAAGCACGCCAATCCGCCAAGAGGCGGAGCCTTCTAGAGTCGGTAGGAGCTTCTTCACGCTGCCTACCTTGTCTATCGTCCCCATAGCTTTCTCTCATTCCTCGGAAAGATTTATCCGAGGCGTTATTTGGCAAATATTCTCCCTCTCACCCCAAAGGGGCGTTAGGAGCATCTCGTAATCAGTTCGAAGCCTTATTTAAAACTGCCGCAATCGTCTTGGATGGTGGGAAGTGTCCTTTATGACACCCGCCTACTTACGGGCACGAGTGGAATAGGCGACACTTTTATTAAACGAATCCCCCCTTATCATTTGGGCATGCTGCTGAGGCGCAGAATGCAAGGGTTAGGAAGCTTACCGAAGAAGATAAAGTTTGAGCCTGTTGATAACATTTACGTCCTTGTGGCTCAGAGCGGGGAGATATTAGGGGGTGTGAGCTTCGACGAGCGTCCTTGTGATGCGGAATACACGGCGACCTCCGGCGAATCCTATAAACTTCGCTGGGAAGAGCGTTCTTCCATCATACATCTCGACGGTGAGAACATGAGCGCAACGCTCGAACTGCCGAAGGGCGTCGTCCGCATAAACCGTAAAAAATACAAGCTGAAGCGGCAAAACACGATTGACGTGAGCTTCTACTTTGCAAACAGGCATGGCGGCGCAATACGCTTTTACCGAAGCTCTTTTAGCCGGGGAGAATACCTCATGGAATACGACCCACGAGGGCTTCCTGAAGAGCATATTTTAATCATAGGAGCACTCAGCATATTTTGGGCGGTGTGCTCTGCGGAGAGCCGCTGAACTCCTTTACCTCTCCCGTTCCACGACCACGACGGTGCCGTTCCCCCCAGGACTGCTTACCTCAAGGATGTCCACAGCCTTGCCGCTCAACATGAAGCTCCGTTCAACCTCGACACACTCGTCATCGAGTTCGAGGGGCTCGCCGCCGACGGTGATGACGAATTTTCCGTGTTTTTGCAGTTGTTCGTCCACGATTTTGGGGTCTGCTTGCGCCAGGGCTTTGAGCAGGTCTTTGGTCTTTGCCCTGAATCTCGGACCGATGATGTTGGGCTTCGGAACCACTCGCACAGGCAGAAGCTCAGCCTTTACCGACGCTCGCTTAAGCTCGATTTCAGCAACTGTAACGCTTGCAAGGTCGTCCAGCTCGCTCTTATCAATAACATCACTGTAAAGCTCAAGCCGCCCGAGTGGAGCGTTCAGTGGCATGCCCCTTTCCGCCTTGTATTTCCGAACGGCGGCGGCGACGGCATTCAGCACGTCGCCCTTGCGTTCGGCGTCGTCGTCGTAGAGCAGCGGCGATGGCCACCTCTCAAGATGCACGCTCCGCCGCCCCCTATCTTGAGTAACTCTTGAATACATTTCCTCCGCAAAGAACGGCGTGAACGGCGCAAGCAAGATGGAGACTGTCTTCAGCGTGATGTAGAGCGCCGTCCTTGCGGAGTTTCTGGCGACGTCTCCGAAACGCCCGTAGAGCCGAGCCTTCACAAGTTCAATGTAGCTGTCGGCGAGGACGCTCCAGCAGAACGTTCTGATGCGCCGCATCGCCTCGTCGAACTTGAAGGCATCCATGCACTCGGTGACGTCGGCAACGAGCTTGCTGAGCTTCACGAGCAGCCACCTGTCAACGGTGCGCAGCGTCTTAACGTCGTCCTCGGGCGGCGTGAAGTCTTCAAGGTGCGGCAGCGAGAACCGCAGGATGCTCCAAAGCTTCTGCAGGAAGCGGCGGGCAGCGACCACGTCCTTCCAGCGGAACTGCACGTCGCTACCGACGGCGCCACCGATTGCTGCCCACTGCCTGAAGGCGTCGGCGCCGTATTTCTCAATAACCTCCTCAGGCGCCACGATGTTGTTTCTCGATTTGCTCATCTTGTAGCCGTCCTCGCCGAGAACCATGCCGTTTATGACTATCGTCTCCCAGGGCATCTCGTTGGTGAGGAGAAGGGTCCTTAGAATCGTGTAGAACGCCCACGTTCGTATGATGTCGTGCCCTTGCGGGCGGAGCGCTGTTGGCTTGAACTTGCTGCTGTTGCTACCATCGCCATTGCCTGCCCAAGGGCGCCAGCCGCCGACCCAGAGCGCCGTCACGGAGGAGTCCATCCAAGTGTCGAGCACGTCCGTCTCGCCTTCGAACTCTGTGGAGCCGCAGCGTTCACAAGCGACACGAGGCGGATGCTCTAACGGGTCAATAGGGAGTTCTTCGTAGCTCGCCACGACGACATTACCGCATTTCTTGCAATACCAGATTGGGATGGGCGTTGCGAAGATGCGTTGCCGTGAGATGCACCAATCCCACTCCAGCGACTCCGCCCAGTTTTTCAGACGCAAGAAGAAGTGCTCAGGCACCCACCTCACACGCCTCGCGGCATCTACGACGCGCTCGCTATCTACCTTCAAAAACCACTGCTCCGTGGAAAGGATTTCAATGGGTGTCTTGCAACGCCAGCAGACGCCGACGCTCTGCTGAAGCCGCTCCTGCTTCGTGAGCAAGCCGTGCGCCCGCAAGTCCTCTATGATCTGGCAGCGAGCCTCCTCCACGCTTAGCCCCTTGTATTCGCCCGCGAGCTCTGTCATTTTTCCTTGCTCGTCTATGGAGCGGCGTAGCGGAAGCTCATGCTCTTTCCACCAGCGGACGTCCTGCCTGTCGCCGAACGTGCAAATCATCACGACGCCCGTTCCAAAGGAGGGGTCTACGCTCTCGTCTGCGAAAATGCGGACGACTTGCGAGAATATCGGCACCTCCACCTCCTTGCCCACCAAAGCTCTATATCGTTCGTCATTGGGGTGGACAGCAACGGCGACACAACTTGGTAGAAGCTCAGGACGCGTGGTCGCAATCTCTACGTAGTTGCCGTCTAAAAGCTTAAATTTCAAGTAATTCAAAAAAGTCTCCCTATCATCATATTCAACCTCTGCAAATGCAATTGCGGTCTCACAGCGGGGGCACCAGTTCACAGGGTGCTCTGTTTTATAAATAAGCCCTTCTTTGAACAGCTTGACGAATGTGTGCTGCACGAACTTTTTGTAGTAGTCTTCCATAGTGATGTATTCTTGGCTCCAGTCGATGCTCATGCCAAGCCGTCGCATCGTCTCCTTCATCTTTTTGATGTTTTCGAGCGTGAGCTCTCGGCATAGCCGCCGGAACTCCGCACGGGAGACTTGATTTTTTGTGATGCCGTGCCGCTCCTCAACTTTAACCTCAGTCGGCAGCCCGTGGCAATCCCAGCCTTGCGGAAACATGACGTTGTAGCCTCGCATCCTCTTGTAGCGGGCTATGAAATCAATATAACACCAATTCAACGCATTCCCGATGTGAAAATCGCCCGTCGGGTAGGGCGGCGGGGTATCTATGATATAAGGCTCCGCCTCCGACGTGCGGTCGAAATAATAAATAGAATCATCCCAACGCTCCAACCACTTCTTCTCAATTTCTCCATGCTCGTATTCCTTCTTTAGCATCGTCCCTCCCTTGCGTTTTTAAGTGTTGCTCCTTATAAGAATGTCGCTTAGCGAACCGCACATTAAGTTACGCACATTAAGTTACAGTCATAAATTATATCATGCGAGCGGTGATGAGCATCGCCGGTTCTGACAGTAGTGGCGGCGCTGGCGTGCAGGCGGACCTTCGGACATTTGCGGCGCTCGGCGTTTATGGCACTGCCGTGATAACGTCGGTGACAGCGCAGGATTCCGAGGGCGTGCGGCGTAGGGAAGACGTGAGTGTGGGGCTCGTGCGTGAGCAGATAGAGGCAGTTGTTGAGGACATAGGCGTGGATTTTGCAAAGACGGGCATGCTTGCGTCTTCGGCAATCGTGGAGTGCGTTGCGGAGGCGTTGCGTCGTTACGACGTGCCGTTCGTTCTTGATCCCGTGCTCGAAGCTGGCGCCGGCGGCACGCTCCTCGATGAAAGCGCCCTACCGACGCTCGTTGAGAAACTCCTGCCGCTCGCTGCTGTAACGACGCCGAACGTTGCGGAGGCGAGTGTTATTTCAGGCATTGAAATAACGGATGAAAAGAGCATGCGGGCGGCGGCGCTCCGCATCTACGAGCTTGGCGTTGAAGCCGTCGTGATAACGGGGGGGCATTTCAACCGCAAAGGCGCCGACTTGCTCTACGACGGCGAGTTTTTAGAGCTACGAGGCGAAATCATACAAACCGCCGAGAGAATACACGGGGCAGGCTGCACGTTCTCAGCGGCGCTCGCTGCGGAACTTGCAAAGGGGCGAAGCCTACGAGAAGCAGTGGCAGCCGCAAAACGGTTTGTCACTACAGCAATCTCGGGGGGCTGGCAGCGTGTCGGTAGACGCGAAATGCTCGTCGTAGACCAGCTTTTCACGCTGCGAAAAGCAGAAAGCAAGCTTGATGCCATTAAGAGCGTTAAGACCGCTGTTAAGATGCTACGGCGCAGCGGGAGCTTCGTCAAACTCATACCCGAGGTCGGCGTTAACGTTGGGATGGCGGCAGTCGGCGCAGAGAGTGCGGCAGATGTCGCTGCTGTCTGCGGCAGGATACGACGGTGCGGCAACGAGATGGCGGCGGGCTGTGTGGAGCTCGGCGCCAGCGAGCACGTCGCAAGAGTCATACTGGCGGCGATGGAATTCAACGCTGAAATCAGGGCGGCGATGAACGTCCGCCTTTCTTCAGAAATTCTGGAGGCATGCCGCCAGCTTGGTTTAAAGCTCGCAAGCTTCTCAAGAGCTGAAGAGCCTACAGGCGTGAAAACTCTCGACTGGGGCGTCAGGGAGGCTGCTCGCCGCTGGCTTGCGTCGCAACCGCAGACCACAACGAACTTCCCAGATGCCGTTTACGATTGGGGCGCTGAGGGCAAAGAGCCGATGCTGAGACTTTTTGGAAAGAACGCCGTCGAGGTTGCAGAAAGGGCTCTAAAGCTTTCCGAGATGCTCAGCCACGACAGAAAAACTTAACGAGAACAGGCTTGTGAGTCTTGCGAAGAAGGCTTCACCGCGCGAGTTGGATTGGAGCGACCATAGGCAAACATTCAGGCGTGCGTGAGGAGCGCTGTCGTGATGGGATAGTTTTTTAAATCTCGAGGTAAAAAG
>QMVQ01000094.1 GCA_003661185.1 Candidatus Alkanophagales archaeon
ACGCTTCCGGGATTGCTTGCGATGCCGACTGCGTGCTTCGGCTCAGCGCCGGCTTGTCGGCAATCGCAGCAACTTTATGATTTGAGCATATATAAAATTATCGGTCGAAATCAGGCATCATACATTGCTGACGCCTGAAAAAGTGTGTAAAGCTCGAACCAGCCATTAAGCTGCGTTGCGGCGCTCCGCTCCTCGCAGCACGCAAGCCTTATATCAAGGGCAATGCTAATTTGAGCAGAGAGCTTGCCGGTGGTATTATGGCAGCATTTAAGAGCAAGAAGCAAGTGAGGGCGGAGGTGTGGGGGAGAATGCTCGAGTTGGGCGTCGCCCGCCCTTTTAACAAAATTCCCCCGTTCCCCGGGCAGGAAGCCGCTGCCTCCCTCTTGCGGACACTTGACGTTTATAAAGACGCTGCGAGGATATTCGTGCCTCCGGACGCCGCTCAATACCATGTTAGACTTAACGCTCTGAAAGACGGAAAGGTGGTCATAATGGCAACGCCTGCGCTTGCCGAAGGCTTTTACGAGCTCGATCCCACCGCCGTCGACGAAAAGGTGTGGCGCTTAGCTGTCCGCAGCAAGGAGGTCTTTAAATACGGTAGGCGGCTGAAAACTTCGCTTGAGGATATCGGAAAGGTTGATTTGATGGTCACTGGCGCCGTTGCCGTGAGCCGGGGTGATGGGTGCCGCATCGGCAAGGGCACCGGCTTCTTCGACCTCGAATACGCAATCCTTAAGGAAATAGGAAGTGTCGGCGAGACCACGCCCATCATTGCCGTCGTCCACGACTCACAAGTCTTTGACGAACTGCCTCATGACAAAAACGACGTTGCCGTGAACTTCATTGTCACGCCTTCCCAAATAATCAAGATAGAAAAGCCGAGGAAAAGACCGGTGGGTATAGATTGGAAACGCATTGACAACAGTAGAATTTTAAAAATAAGACCACTTATGGAGCTTGAGACCAAAATAAAGATAAGCAAGGCGATAAGTTATATCCTAAGGCACAAGCCGTCGCCGAAAATGCGGAAAGACGGCTTCATGAGCTTAAAAGCGCTTTTAAAAGATTTGCGCAAGAGGGTCCCTTATGCGAATGAAGAGCTTATAGTTGAGGTCGTGGAAAACGACCCCAAAGGGCGTTACGAGCTTAGGGATGGGATGATACGGGCGAGATATGGACACTCGATAGACGTTCAAATAAAGCTCCCAGCGGCGGACGTCGCCACACTCTACCACGGCACGACCGAAGATGCTGCCGCTGAGATTCTGCGAGAGGGATTGAAGCCCGTGGGCCGGCGTAAAGTGCACCTGTCGGCGAGCGTCGAGGACGCCATCGAAGTCGGAAAGAGAAGGACGGACAGACCTGTCGTTTTGAGAATAGATGCGAAGGCAGCGCTGGCGGAGGGCGTTCGGATAGAAAAGGCGACCGACCGTGTTTACGTCGCGGACTTCATCCCGCCAGAATTTATAAGTCTGCTGGATGGGGACCGTTAGGCGGTATGTTGTTCGGTGAAGGGGAGGGGGCTTCTTGCCATTAAGTTCCAATATAAAGAAAATCAATTAGTTCAGGGGTGGTAAAAGATGGAAGAGCGTGCTGGGAGGAATGAGCGTGCGGAGGCGCAAGAGGCGCAGGCGTTAATGATGCGGCTTCGACAATACCAGACGCAAGCGGACGCCCTGACGCAGGAGCTCGTCCTTGTTCAGCAATCGGTAGCCGAGTATGAGAGGGCTATGGAGACCATAAAATACCTGAAGAAATTGAAGGCGGGCGATGAGCTGCTTGTGTCCGTCGGCGCCGGCGCTTCGGTGTATGCGACGCTGAGCACTCCTGAAAAGGTAATAATAAATTTGGGGGCGGGTGTGAGCGCCGAAAAGGACCCCGACAGCGCCATTGAGAGCTTGAAGGAGCGAAGGGACGAGTTGGATAAGCGGCGGGCTGAAATAACAGAACTGCTACAGAGGTTGGAGCAGGAGGCGCAAAAGGTGCAGGCACGGCTCCAAGAAATACTCGCAAGGCAGGAGCAGGCGAGACAAGGATAACAATACGCACGGCGACGTGGTTCAGATGTTCGAGCGGCTGAGGCAGAAGTTCAAGGCGTTTACGAAGAGCGTTGGGGAGAAGGTGCAGGAGGTCAAAACAGTCATCACTGAAGGCGAGGTAATCCTCGACAGTAAAGACTTAGAAGAGCCGCTGGAGGAGTTGGAGCTCGCACTGCTCGAGAGCGACGTGGCGTTGCCCGTGGCTGAGAGCATCATTGAGGCTGTAAAAAACGAGCTTGTGGGGCGGCGGAAGAAGTTGCTACGGCGCACTGAAGATGTCGTCATGGAGGCTTTGCGGGAGGCGTTGCTGCGCTCGCTCTTTCCGTGTGAGTTCGACTTCGACGAGTTCGTCAAGCATTGCGAGAAGCCCGTTCGCATAGTCTTTGTCGGCGTGAACGGTACAGGTAAAACTACCACGATCGCAAAACTCGCAAAACGCCTCCTTGACAATGGATATTCTGTCGTGCTCGCCTGTGCCGATACTTTTAGAGCGGGCGCTGCCGAGCAGCTCGAAACGCACGCAAGGAACCTCGGCGTGAAACTCATAAAACACCAATACGGCGCAGATCCCGCCGCCGTCGTTTACGACGCCGTCGAATATGCAAGGGCGCACCGCCGCGATGTTGTTCTTGCGGACACTGCCGGCAGGATGCACACGAACATTAACCTGATGGAGCAGCTCCGCAAAATCTGCCGAGTGAACTCACCACACCTAAAAATCTTCGTTGACGAAGCTGTCGCGGGCAATGACGCCGTCGAGCGGGCGACTCGCTTCAACGACGCCGTCGGGATTGACGCTTCCATATTAACAAAGCTCGATGCCGACCCTAAGGGGGGTGCCGCCATCTCAATAGCCCATGTTACTGGCAAACCAATAATCTTCGTCGGCACTGGACAAGGCTACGACGACCTCCAGAAGTTTGATGCCACTTGGCTTGTGGAGAGGCTCGTTGGTCCTTAACTTGAAAATGAGTGAGTTGCGTGTCCTCAAAATCGGCGGCAGCGTCATTACCAATAAAAGCAAAGAGGAGACTCCCAAACCCGACCAGATGCGGCGGATTTCTGAAGAGGTAAAAAGAAGTGGCGTTTCAAAACTGGTCTTAATACACGGCGCCGGTTCCTTCGGACACCCACAGGCAAAGAAGTATTTCGAGAGCAAGGACGTTCGTGACGCTTTAAAAACGCATGCCGCCGTCAAAAGGCTGAACGGCATGTTCCTCGAAGCTTTAAGCGATGTCGGTCTTGAAGTCGTGCCTGTGCACCCGATGAGCTGTGCAGTGATGCGTGGCGGCGTTCTGAGGACGATGAGCCTTGAGCCCGTCCGTCTTGCTTTGACGAAGCGTGTGATCCCGGTGCTGCACGGCGACATCTGCTTAGACGAGCTTCGCGGCTTCTCCATACTCTCTGGCGACGAAATTCTCGTGCACGTCGCCGCCGCTTTCAAAGCATCAAAAGCGGGGGCAGGCGTGCGAGAAGACGGCGTCTTCGCAAAGCAAGATTCCAAAATTTATATGCTCCGTGAAATAACGCCCTCAAATTTTGAGGCATTACGCCCCGAAATTGAGGAGTTCGAGCGTTTTCTGTTGTCGGAGTCGGTGGCGACGGCGGCGGCGGAAGAGCACGACGTCACGGGACGCATGCTGTCGAAGGTCGAGAGGCTCTTGGGGCTGGCGACGGCGCACAGCGTGCCCTCTCTTATTTTTAATGCTGAAAAGGAGGGTAACGTTTTGAAATTCTTACGCGGCGAGAAAGTTCTTGGAACAGTAGTGAGCCCTTAGTCGAGGCGTGCGGTTAAGGATAGCCGCCGCTCGCAACGTCAATTACACCGTTTATGACGGCGTCGAACTTTATTTTTGAGAGCCAGTTCTGCCGTTCGAAGATGTTCATGAAGCAGAAGCCGATGACCCTCGCCGACGGCTTGCAGACCTCTTTTAGGAATTTAAGAACGTCGTCGGCGTCGCACGGATACTTCGGCATCGCCAGCCCGCCAAGCACGACGACTGCATCTGCATTCTTCGGGTCAGCAGGCTCGTCCATGACGCAATAGCCGACGTTCTCGACAAGCTTCATACTCCTTGCCTCGTTAACGTCAGCGTTCGGCACGTAAACCATCTTGAAATTTCTGTTGCGGACGGCGTATGCGAGAAGTTCGGCAAACGGCGTGCAGACGCCGACCGTGCCCGTAAAAACCACCTTTGCGTCTTCTTTTACATCCTTGAGACTCTCCCTAAACGCATCTAACAACCCGGTTATCCCGCGTTTCATAAGCTTCCTTTAGGCGCTGGGCATTTCAAGCTAACGCACAACGCCGTCTGGTGATGCTTAGGGAACTTTGCTGCAGCTCGTTACAGCTTACACTTCAGCTCCGAGGAGCGTTACGAGAATTGCCATCCGCACGGGGACGCCGTAGAACGCCTGCTCGAAGTATCTTGCGTATTTCGTCTTGTCGATTTCGGGGGCAATTTCATCCACTCTGGGCAGGGGGTGCATGACTATTAATCGTTCGTTCTCTTTCAGCATGTCGGGAATTATGCGGTAAGAGCCTGCGACCTTCATATACTCGGTGGGGTCTGGGAAGCGTTCACGCTGGATTCTCGTAACATACAAAACGTCGACATCGCTTATTACTTCCTTTATGTCTGAAGTCTCGTAAATTTCAGCGCCACGCAAGTCCTCCTTTATCTCCCGCGGCATTTTTAGCAACTCCGGCGACACGAGATAAATTTCGGCGCCGTAGAGCGAGAGCGCGTAAGCCAAGGAGTGCACGGTCCGCCCGTATTTGAGGTCGCCGACGAGTGCGACTTTAAGACCCTCAAGCCGCCCTAACTCTTTCTTCATCGTGTAAAGGTCGAGAAGCGTCTGTGTGGGGTGCTGCCCGGCGCCGTCTCCTGCATTCACCACCGGAACTTCCGAGAATTCAGCGGCAAGCCTCGAGGCGCCCTCCTTCGGGTGCCGCAGCACGATGACGTCGCAATATTTGCTGATGACACGAATGGTGTCGGCAAGGTTCTCGCCTTTCGCTATCGAGGAAGCTTCGACGCCGCTCATGTTCAGAACGTCGCCGCCGAGCCGCTTCATGGCGGTCTCGAACGACATGCGGGTTCGTGTTGACGGCTCGAAAAACAGGTTTGCGAGGAGCTTGCCGGCGAGAGCGTCGCTGCGGCGCTCCCCTCTTGCATAGTGTTCGAGACGTTCTGCAACCTCCAAAATGAAATCAATTTCCTCTCTAGTGAAATCCCGCATCGAAATTATGTGCCGCTTCTTAAAAGCGCTAACATCCTTGCTAACAAATCGCAACCCACTACCAGTCATCACAAATAGTGCATAATGCTAACAGATAAAATTACAGCCTTAAAAATCAAAAAAGGGAATAAAATAAAAAACTATTTCTTTATGCCCAGCACGATTTCTATCGAGGAGACGTTCGCTTTTTGTCCTCCTTCTCCTTCGATTTCTTCGGTGCTTATTTTTATGTCTCTTACCTCAGCGTTCGGCATAAACTTGTTGCGCACGACCTCTGCGGTATCCACAGCCCTCGAAATAGAACGTCCTCGGGCTTTTATCACCACTTCCTCGCTGCCGTTGTTGAACTGCGTCACGACCGCCAACACGTAGCTCATCACAGGTTTGTTACCTACGTATATCACGTTGTCCTCCGGCATGTTCCCACCCGCTTTCTGTTATCGTCTCACCGCCGACCGGCGGCTCCAGCTCCTCAGCGGCTTCGACGTCGTGGGCAGGTTACGCTCATCATGCTCAGCCTGCCCACCGCCAAGGTAGCTTGCTGGAGCATGCGTCCCAGCCTACTGGAAGTAGCTTTGAACTTATATTTAAACTTTTCCTCCCCCTCTGCCTCATACTAAGAGATGCCTGCTGGGAAGGCACGTAAGCGTCTTTCCAGTTATCCCTGCCGCTTTGCAAAACATGCGCAGAATGAGCGTGTAATAACAGAAAGATAAATAGAAGGGAGATTGAAACAACATCGAGGGTTGGTTGAGATGGAAGAGCTAAAGGCCCTATTGACGAGGTTATCGGACGCCCATGGCATTGCGGGCTATGAAGACGAGGTTCGACAGATCGTGGCTGAGGAGCTTGAAGATTACGTTGACGAGATAAAAGTGGACAAACTTGGAAATCTCGTGGCGACGAAGCACGGCAGCCCGCCATCCGTGATGCTTGCAGCGCATATGGACGAAATTGGACTGATGGTCAAGTATATCGAGGACGACGGCTTCATCAGGTTCACAAAAATTGGCGGCTGGTTCGACCAGACTCTCCTGAGCCAGCGGGTCGTCCTCCACGGACGCAAAGGCAAAATCGTCGGCGTCGTCGGCTCGAAGCCCCCGCACCTCATGAAAGAGGAGGAGCGAAAGAAGGCTGTGGAGGCTAAGGATATGTTTATCGACGTCGGCGCAAGCAGCCGCAAAGAAGTCGAGGACATGGG
>QMVQ01000095.1 GCA_003661185.1 Candidatus Alkanophagales archaeon
GACCCTCGCAACACCTCGCATACGTGTCCCGTATGCGGGGAGAGAGGAGTCAGGAGAAAGAGACTTTTTATGTGTAGCTGTGGACTGCAAGACCACGCAGATAGAGTGGCTTCGGTAAACATAACCAAGCGAGGATTGATGTATTTGAAGGAAAATGTGCCACTCATCAAGAGACTTCCTGCTTTGAGGAAGGTGAGATGGGTGGCAGCGGGGCGCGTGAACCGCCCGACTCCAGCCGTAGTGGCGTGTTTATCTGGGGGAAGCCACTCGTTTTAACGGGGGGTAGTTCACTGATGATGCGGCGGGAGGAGATAGAACATTTAAGCTGGTTGGCGAGAATCGAGCTTACGGAAGCTGAGAAGGAAAAGTTTGAAAGCCAGCTCAGCTCCATCTTGGAGTTTTTCTCGATCTTGGACGAGGCTGATGTGGATGATGTCGAGCCCACGCATCACGTCATAGGCATCACGAACGTTTTCAGGGGCGACGAAGTGGAAAGGTCGCTGCCGCAGGAGGAAGCTCTGAGGAATGCCCCGAAGCGTGAAAACGGCTACTTCAAAGGTCCAAGAATTTTGTGAGATGGCAGGAGGCGAAGAAAAGAGGGGGAAAGGCGAAGGGCAGGCGGCGGGTAACGAGCTGAAAAGAGTTTTAGATGCAGCCCTCTCGAGAATAAAGCCGAGTAATGCCGAGAAGGAGCGGCTAAAAAAAATAACGGATTTCCTCGTTAATGAAGTGAATAAAGAGGCAGAAAAGCGAGAGATTCCTGCGAAAGGCATTTTAGTGGGCTCAGTCGCTCGAGACACTTGGCTTTCAGGGCAGAGGGACGTAGACGTGTTCGTGATGCTGCCTGAGGACTTTTCCGACGACGCACTTGAGCGTGTGGGCATGGAGCTTGCGAGGGGCGTCGCCGAGCATGTTGCGGAGCGTTACGAGGAGCGGTATGCGTCGCATCCCTACGTGCATGCGTGGGTGCGTTACGAGAGTGTCTTTCCTGCTGAGGAGTGGGGCGATGGGGGAAGACGAAGCGACGTTTACGAGGTGGACATCGTGCCGTGCTTCTCGGTGAGCAGTGCCGCCGCCATGAGATCGGCAGTAGACAGGACTCCCTTTCACAACGAATACGTGAAGCGCCGCATCTTCGGTCTTGAGGACGAGGTCCGCCTCCTGAAACAGTTCCTCAAAGGTTTAGAGATTTACGGCGCCGAGCATAAAACTCAAGGATTCTCAGGTTACCTTTGTGAGCTTCTTATAATCCGCTACGGCTCGTTCTTGGCGTTGCTGGAGGCTGCTGCCCACTGGAAGTTCCGGACGCTCATAGACATCGAGCAGCACCGCAGCTACGAGATTAAAGGCGACGAACCGCTCATCGTCATAGACCCTGTTGACCCCCACAGGAACGTCGCCGCTGCAGTCTCCGTCAATTCCTTTGCGAAATTTGTGGACGCTGCCCGATCGTTCCTCGAAAACCCAAGCCTGGGGTTTTTCTTCCCGCCAGAGCAGCCGGAGATGAGCAAAAAAGAATTCCTGGAGCTCATTAAAAAGAGGGGGACGGATGTAATTATTGTCGTGTTCGATGTTCCTGACGTTGTTGACGATGTTCTTTTCCCGCAGCTAAGGAAGGCGCTCGCTTCGGTCTCAAAATTGATAGAGAGAAATGGCTTCAGGGTTTTCAGGCGGGAAACGTCAGCAGAAGGCGGAAAAGCTTTTTTCCTCTTTGAGATGGAGGTTTCAGAGTTACCTCCCGTGAAGAGGCACTTAGGACCCCCAGTCACCGCCGAGCCGCACGCACAACGGTTCAAGAAGAAACACGCCGGCACGCAGATTTACATAGAGAACGGAAGATACGTGGTTGAGATTCCAAGGAAATACGTTAACGTTGTTGATTTGCTCAGGAGAGAGCTGAGGGCGTGCGCCCTCGGGAAGCACGTTGCGAAAGCCGTTGCTCGTGGCTACGAGGTTATGAGGAACGAGGAGATTGAATTTTTTGAGGGTTTGGGCAAATTCCTTAGCAAATACTTCTCGTCGAGCGTCAAGTGTTGACGAGAGGAAAACGAAAATTAAAAGTATTGGAGGGCGGATTCTCTCTCAGGGGTGGTGTTGATGTTGATGGACTATTTTACGATAGACGATTTTGATGTAGGGGAGAAAAGCGTCTTGGTGAGGATTGACATTAACTCTGAGGTTATTGACGGTAGAGTCATGATGAACGAGAGAATAAAGGAGCATTCGAGGACGATAAAAGAGCTTTGCGAGAAAGGGGCAAAAGTAGTGGCAATATCGCACCAAGGAAGGGCTGGTGGGCGGGACTTCATGACACTGGAGCAACACGCCGCCCTACTCAGCAAGTTCACGCCTGTAGATTTTGTTGATGACATCATCGGACCGGCGGCGAGGCTTTCCATAGAGAATCTTGAAGCTGGGAGCGCCCTGCTTCTTGATAATGTGCGGTTGCTCGCCGAGGAGACGCTCGAACGCACGCCGGAGGAGCACGCAAAGTCCATTTTCGTGAGGAAGCTCGCCCCCCTTTTTGATATTTTCATAAACGACGCATTTTCTGTGGTACACCGTCCGCACGTGTCGGTCGTGGGTTTCGCCAAAGTCCTCCCCTCGGGAATCGGTAGGGTGATGGAGGGCGAGCTTCGGGCGCTCGAACGGGCAACATATAAAGTAGAAAGACCATGTGTTTACATTATTGGCGGCGTGAAGTATGAAGACGCCTTTTCCGTAATTGAGCATGCGCTGAACACGGGCAAGGCGGATAAAATTCTCACAACAGGATTCATAGCCAATATATTCCTCGCAGCAAAAGGATATTTCGCGCTGGAGCGGTATGCGGAGGCGGTGAGGCGTGCAGAATACCTTCTTAAGCGATTTCCTGATAAAATCGAAGTTCCTGAGGATGTTGCCGTAGAGATGGATGGGAAGAGGCGGGAGCTTTCCGTGAGCGAGGCTGAGCCGCCAATATATGACATAGGGACGAAAACCATAGAAAAATACTCAAAAATAATCAAAGACGCAAGAACAATAATAATGAAGGGACCTGCTGGCGTTTACGAGCGGGAGGAGTTCAGAGCCGGTACGAAGGCGCTGTTCGAGGAGGTGGCGGCGGCAGAGTTCTCGCTGCTCGGCGGTGGAGATACAACGTCCGCAGTTAACGCCGTTGGGCTGGATAAAAACCAGTTCTCCTATGTGAGCCTCGCAGGTGGTGCTCTTTTAAGATACCTTGCTGGGCGGAGCTTGCCGGGACTTGACGTGCTGGCAAGAACAGGGAAACTTTCGGATGACGGCTTGTGAAACGCTTTTAAAAGGTAGAATTTAATTAAATTTCATGTTTGAAGAGGTGGTGCGAGGGTGTAGATGCGCTGAGGTTCTGGCGACGGTTATAGAGCTGGCGGTGCGGCTGGCTCGTGAGGGGAGAGAGGGAAAGAAGGTCGGTGCGCTTTTCGTGGTTGGAGACGAGGAGAATGTCTTAAAAATGTCCAAGCCTCTAATTCTCGACCCGCTGTGGGGACATCCTCTGGAAGCAAAGGACATACGGGACACGGCGGTGCGTGAGACAGTGAAGGAGCTGGCAAAGCTCGACGGCGCCTTCATAATAAGTGACGCGGGTCATGTGCTTTCTGCCGCTCGTTATATACAGGCAAACTGCGAGGGCGTGAACCTACCCTTCGGGCTTGGAAGTAGGCATATGGCAGCTGCTTCTATTTCAAAAGAGACTGATGCCGTCGCCGTTGTTGTCTCGAAGAGCGGAATTGTCAGAGTATTCGATGACGGCGAGCTTATTTGTGAAATAATGCCCAAAACATGGATGGGCACGAAAACTTTGATTTCTGGGGAGTATGAAAAAATTTTAAAGGGGGACATTGTAGTATTTAAGAAGGCAAAGAAGTAGCATGTTTTCTGAGATAATAACCGTGGGAGACGAGATTTTAAGGGGGGATATACTTAACAGCAATGCGAGGTGGCTGGCTAAGCGGCTCACAGCCTTAGGCGTCGTGGTGCGGCGCATAACCTCCGTGGGCGACGACGTTGAGGAGATAAAAAGCGTGCTATGCGAGGCGATACGGCGGAGTAACACCTATATTTTTGTTACGGGGGGCTTAGGACCAACGAGGGATGATATGACGATGGCGGCGGTGGCGGAGGCACTCGGCAGGAATCTTGTGCTGAGCAGGGAGGGGTTACGGTGGGTGAAAGAGAAATACCAAAGGGCGAAAGAGCGAGGGCTCATCGAGGATGAGAGCATGACGCCATCAAGGCTGAAGATGGCGATGATTCCCGAGGGTGCGACGCCGCTCTACAACCCACTGGGCGCGGCGACGAGCGTGAAGCTTGAAGTCAGCGGCACGAAGATATTCGTGCTTCCGGGCGTTCCTGCAGAGATGATTGCGATATTTGAGAGCATAGAGTCGGAAATAAAGGGCGTCAAGCCGTGCCATAAGTGTTTAAAAGTGCATACACGGGATGAGTCTAGCATTGCGAGCCTCTTGGACGAGGTTCACGAGAAATACGGCGTGAGGGTAGCATCATATCCGAAGATAAAGGCAGGTGAGGATTTTTGGGTGGAACTGCGGTTGAGCTCTGACGATGATGCTGTGGTAGAACGTTCCTTTGCATTTTTAAAGCAGCAGCTCGAAATACGGGGGATAAAAGTGGATGAGTTGGTGGAAGACGGGGACGACGAGTGGAGAGCAGAAGTAGAAAAGCTGAAGGAGATGAGCGGGGGACGCCGCCGTTCATAGCTCGGGCTTCATGAAAAGCTCGTTCACCCTTAGATGTTCGAACCTGAAGGATTTTTTGTTTAGTAGTCTTTTGCCTGCATTTTCCATGTCGGCACTCACTTCTATGTGGGAGAAATGCGTCTTTTTTCGCACACCGCTCACTGCTGGCGTTAAGAGCTTGCCGTTGTGGATGACGAGCACACCGCTTTTGATTAGCATCTCGCAATTGCTTAACTTTTTCTTAAGGAGCGCCGGCGGCGTGTCCTCAGTAATATCGTAAAGCACAACGTCGGCGTCAGCGCCAACACCCAAATGCCCTTTCGCATCTAAGCGCAAAGCAGCGGCAGGCTCGCTCCTCGTAATCGCTGCCAGCTCGTAAAGCGTGTATTCTTCGGAGGGCAGCTCCACGCCCCGCTCTTTCAGCTCTTTTCTGTTTTCCCTGCTGAGCAGGATTGCGAAGATTTTGGGGTAGTCGTGGAAGAGCGAGCCGTTAGGGCTATCTGTCGAGAAGCACACGCCTTCTAAACGGTTTAAGGCTCGAAGCGCAAGCGTCAGCGACATTTCCGTCCTCTGTAATGCCTCGCTCGCATTCTTACGGTCTGCCTCGCTTTTACTGATGATTAAAGGCTCGGAAAAGTTCATGGCGATGCTTAAAAATCTCCCTCTCGGCGTGATTTCTCTACGTGTGGCGAGTCTAAAGTTCTGCTCTGCGGTTCTAAAATGCTCGTCAAGAAAGATTCCCAAGTCAAGGGGTGTTTGCAGCTCAAGCAGCTTAAAGGCGGCTTCTTGGTTTTCTTCGTTAATTGCGGTGCCGAGATGCGAGATGTGGAACGTGCTCAGCACGGAAACATCTTCTTTAAGGAGCGGTGGCGTGGCATGTAGGTGAATTTTTGGAACGCTGTCGTCGCCACTAAGTCTTGAGAAAAACTTCAGGACGGTGTCGGTGCTGAGGCGCATTCTCATGCCTTCAATGCCCAATCGTCGCATGATTCGCAGGGGCAGGCTTACGAAAGGCTCATAAATCTTTGCGGTGATGGCTTTCGTGGCGTCTAAGATGAAGAGGATGGCGTTCTTGGCCTCCTTCTCATCACTTTCTCTGACAATTTTCAGGAAGTCCAGCATGTCTAAAACGGCGAGCGTCGAGGCGTCGAGCAAGGGTATGCTGCTGAGTTCGTGGTGCGTGTATGCTGCGGTTATAACGGTGGCGAGTGGCTCGTTCACGTGCGTGAAGCCAAGCCTTGCGTAAGTTTCTGCGATTTGCGGGAGGGTAGGGAATCCAAGCGAGAACCTTGCGAGGGTGAGTCCGTAGGTGGCGACGTGGCTGTGCACGTCGATGCCGCCCGCCATCGCAGCCTTGCCTTTTGCATCGATGATTTTTTCGGGATGTGTCTCCTCGACGATCACGCCATCTTCAATGAAAATGTCTGCGAGCTCGCCGTTTATCCCATTTATTGGGTCATAAACTCGTGCGTTCTTTACATGTAACCTCATCACAACCCCCACGGCAACTTTAAATTAAGTGATTCCTTCTTATTATTGATGTCATACGAGCGTGTGCGGAAGTTCTTGAAAATCCTTGAAGAAACATACAAAGCCTCGCCGTCAGAGATTATAGATAAGAACCTCTACAAGTATGGGGGGAGGCGGCAGTCGAAGAGGAAGTCGGAGTTCATCGAGGCGGCGCAGCGTATTGCGGCGGAGCGCGGCATCCCGTCATACAATCCCGACCGCATTTGCGACGAGCTCGGGC
>QMVQ01000096.1 GCA_003661185.1 Candidatus Alkanophagales archaeon
CGGCGTCCACAACGGCAACGCCGTAGCCTCGTGCGCAGAAAATATTTGCAAGCGTTGTGGCGAGGAACGTCTTACCTACGTCAACGCATCCAAGGAGGAATACTACCACACTACCTTTGCTAACCACACTACCTTTGCTAAGTAAATTTTCTATTTCCTTCAACAGCGGTAGCTCCCGTGCTCCTGCCGGCGTTTCTACCATGCTCTGGTTTATGACTGTTGCTGAGGGGATTACTTTATATTTGCCTCACGTTTCTTCTTCAGGTTGCAGAGCCGCTCCACGAACTCAAGCGATACCTCGTCAAAGTCGGCGTAGCCATGCTCCCTTATGAAGTCGAGCACTTCTTTTGCGTTTTCTTCTCTAACGAGCACCGTCGAGAAACCGGGCTTGCTCCCGACGCTTCCGACACTGACGTCGCTCTCCACTGCCGAAAAGTCGGTGCAGACACGGCAGCCGCTCGGCATTATCGCCGAAAGCTCCTTCACCGGGAACTCCACGACGTCATCAGTCATCGTGGCAATAAATTTACCTTTCGTGATGTCCGTCTTTACTAATTTCTTGATGTCCACGCCACGCTCTTTCAAAAACTCGGTCAGCTCGTCCCAGTAAAAGTTTTCTGTGCAGAAGAGCCCAATGACGAGTTTAACCTTCCGCCTGAAAACCGCAAGCTCCTTCTGCAGCCGCCTGACGCCAGAGACCATGCACGGCGTCCCGACGAAACCCACGCCCACCTTCGTATTCAGAACAGCCTCTCTCAATGCTGGAACGGCGGCGGCGAACGTGTATTTCGTGCCAGTCAGCGTCGGCACTTCTAATTGCTCGACGTCCCGAACGTGAAGAATCTCCGTCCGCCAATCTTCGTCCCTGCCGACGAAGATGCAGCGGTCAATGATTCCCATCTCCATCGCTGACATGAGAATCTCGGTGACCATGGCGCCGTCCTGCCCTTTAAAGCGTTTTGACCTGCCCGCCACCGCTTTTATGTAGCTACCAATGCCGCTCAGCGGCTTGTAATCAAGTCTCGGACAGACACGAACACATATTTCGCAATCAACGCACACGTGCTTTCTTTCCTCAAAGTCGAACCCCACGCCCGTCCGCACCGCTGCCGGGCACGCCGCCATGCACGCCATGCACCGGCAGCAAAGCCCCGTGTCGATCACCTGCGTCTTCACAACGCTGGGACAGGAAACATCCTTCGGTCTTCCCACGAGTTTGACCCGCCACTCGGACACCGCCGCCACGCACCTCACCCCTCTTCTCTCTTTACTGCTCGCCTTCCCGCCTCACGAGCCGTAGCACGCGCAGTGGGCACTCCTTGACGCACAGCCCACAACCCGTGCACCGCGCGGTATCGATTCTAATCACTTTATATTCGCCCTCAATGCTTATAGATATTGCATAGTGTTCGCAAACGTCGGCGCACGTGCCGCAACCGGTGCAGCTCTCGGGGTCGTCGCAAACGCAGACCATTGAATACTCCTTGCGAGGCGGCGGCTCCACAAGTAAATAATCCTGACCCTTGACTCTGCGGAGACGCACATCGTCCTCTTCAATCACGTATTCCACGTATCTCCTATCCTCTCTGACGATTTCAGGCGGCTCCATCAATTGCTCGGTCTCAGCCAGCATTTCATTAACGTCGGCATACGCAACATCGTGAATCTTCGTCGTTCGCAGCGCACCGCCCACGCAGGAGTCCACGCAGAAATGGCAGAAAATGCACTTTGCATAGTCTATCGTTGGGTAATATTTCTTGTTCGGCGCTTCCTTCATTCTTATCGCATTTGCAGGGCACACGAAGGCGCACTGCCAGCAGTTTATGCATTTCTCAATGTCAAAAAGGATATACCCCCTGAAATTATCAGGGAATTTCCTGCGCTCTTTGGGGTAATGCACCGTGACTGTGTGTGGGAAGAAGGCTTCCTTGAAGGCAGTGCCAACGGCGGCGGCGTGCCATTTTACTTTGTCGCCAAAGGAGTATTCTGGCATCTTCAGCCGTTTTATGCCCACATTACCACCTCCACCGAAGATATAATAATGGCGAGCAGCGAGATTGCCAGTATCGATGACCAGCCCGCTTTCAGCGCTTGGTCAAGGCGGAACCTTGGATAGATGGCACGAAGCGCCGCAAAGACGACCATCACCACGATGACCTTAAGCACGAACCAGAGCGCCCCTGAAAGCTCGCCGAGCGGCGCAATCATCGGACCGGAACCACCGCCGAGGAAGAGGGTCGTGAAAAGAGCGCTCAGCACGTAAAGCTTCTCATACGCCAGCACGTATGCGAGCCCAAAGGTTATTCCCGAATATTCAATGAACGGACCGAATGCCAGCTCTTGGTCCGCTTCAGGAATCTCGAACGGTAGGCGAGAGGTCCCCATCGCCGTCGCTATGAAAAACACGAGCGCCGCCAGCGGGTTCAGGACGATGCCGAGCCTTCCGCTCTCACCGATGGCGACGGGGTCGCCAGTGCCGAAGACAAGGAGCATTGCAATTACTGACAATATTAGCGGGACCTCGTAAGCAAAATACATGAAGGCTTCCCGGACGGTGCCGACGAAGGCGAAGCGGTTTCCTGAAGACCAGCCCATGCCGAGGATGAACACCGGGAATAAGCAGACGAGCGCCAGCATTATCTGAACGGAGTATTCCGTCCGGATTGCGATTATCGTCCCTGCGGCTACGAATAACATCGGCAGCAACGCCGGAATGAACGAGAGTAGCACGAATTGTGTGAAGTAAGGGCGATGGGAATCACGGCTTACTATTACTTCTTGGAACAAGAAACGTAGCGAGTCTGCGAGCAGTTGGATTATGCCGCCGAGCCAACTCACTATTTCCTTCGGTCCGACACGCCACTGTATTCTTGCGCAGAGCTTCCGCTCTATCCATGGCAATAACAACAGCAGAAGCCCCAGCGTTGCAAACCCCGGAACGACGAGCGCTGCGAATAGCGGCTTCCAGAGTGGTAACGCCGCAAGCTCCGAAAGCGGCGGCGGCAACATCCCTAAGAGCGGCTCGATTAGTGGAATCTCCACACGGTTACTTGACGCCAGCTCCAATATCTGCCCAAGCATTTTCATCACCTATCTGCTTCAGGCGGGAAGTAGCCGAAGCTGCCGTAAATCGCCCAGAAGTCGGCGAGCCTCTGACCTTTGACCGCCTCCATGAAGCCATGTAGGTTCATCCAGCTCGGCGTGACCACACGCACACGGTAAGGCACGTTCGACTCGCCGTCGCTGAGTATCGAGAAGAGGAGCGTGCCTCTTGCCGCCTCGGTCAAGCAGGTGAACTCGCCACGTGGCAAGCAAATGTCGCCGAGCGTCCTGAAAAATAACCCTCTTATATCAGGGGCGTCCTTGAACTCTCCAAGCACCTCCGCTGCAATCACCGCCCCGCTCGTGCGCTCAAGTGCCTCTACAGCTTGCCTCACAATATTCAAGCTCTGCCGCACCTCTTCAAGCCTCAAGAGAAACCTTGCAAGGCAGTCGCCGTCGTCAGCCACAGGAACGTCCCACTCAAGCTCCGTATACGCCTCGTAAGGCTCGGCGATGCGGATGTCGTATTCGACGCCCGACGCTCTCAGGAAGGGGCCCACTATTCCAACGTTTATCGCTTGTTCCTTTGTGAGGACGCCGACGCCCTTCACTCGCTCCATCAGCACCGGATTGTTCACGAAAATGCTTTCAAATTTGGAAAGGCGATGCAAGATTGCGGACGTGAAATTTTTCGTGAGCTTTAACGCCTCGTCGGAAACGTCCCAGCGAACGCCGCCGGGTATGACGTAAGAAGGCGTGCACCTCGACCCCGTCATCCGCACGAATAGCTCTAAGAGCATCTCACGCATGGAAAACGTATACATGAAGCCCGTGGAATGTCCTGTGAACAAGGAAAAGATACCAGCGTCGTATAAGAACGCCCCAATCCTCGAAAGTTCAGCCAACATCGTTCTTATGAGCTTCGCACGCTCCGGCGGCTCGACGCCGAGCGCAAATTCGAGCGTGCGCACGTAACCCAAGTTTATGTTTATCGGGTCTGCGATGGAAAGTCGCTCGAACAGCGGGATGTTCTGGACGTAAAGCTTCGTCTCCGCCAGCTTCTCCATCGAACGATGCACGTAGCCCGGGTCGGGGATGGCGTCTACGATGACGTCGCCCTTGACCCTCAAAATCACTCTGAGGTGCCCGCTGCCCGTGTGGTGCGGACCTATGGGCAGGACGAACTCGTCGTTCTTCGCCGCCTCCTCGAAAACCTCGTCGGGAACCGGCAGGTAGTAGGACAAGGGCTCCGGCGGATACTCTATCTTCGGGGCGAGCGGCGCCTCACCGAGCACGTAACTCTCCTCTTCAAGCCTGAAGTCCTTCCTCAGCGGCGCTTCCACCTCAGGCGCAAGGATAAAGCGGCGTTGCCACGGGTTGCCCTCGAAACGCACGCCGAACAAATCCTGAAGCTCACGCTCGCAGTAGTCCGCGCTCTCCCAAACATGCTTTAAGCTTTGAAGTCCTGGCGACACCCTCGGCACGTATGCAAAGAGCGATACTAACACGGGCATCAGTTCTCGCACGGAATAACTCGAAACCACATACTCAACAAGCATCCGCCGCTCGTGCGGAACGTCAACAATATTCACGCTCTTAACGTGGTCGAAGCCAAGCTCCTTAAGCCGCAAGGCTATTTCTTCAAGCCGCTCCGCAGGTGTCCTTATCGCCACTCTGTTCTTCCCGATTGCTGTTACTCTGACGCCCTCCTCCTCAGCAAGCGGCTTCAAACGCTCCGGAAGCTCGCCCTCTCTCGGCACGTCTATCCTTACCGTCGGTGTCTCCGCAAGGAACTTCGGCGAACTCGGCACCAGCCTCGCCTCTCCCCCCTCTCGGGGAAGCTCTGCACACTTGAACTCAATTGTCGTCCGCCCTCGCCCCTCTATCTTCTCCTGCACCGCCCTTATTCCCCGTATAAGTCCTTCAGGCGTCACCGGGCAGCCGGGAATGAAGAAATCCACAGGCACGATTTCGTGCGGGAGCGTGATGTTATAGCTGTTCCAGAAGAGCCCGCCACGCTCGCCGCAGGCGCCGATGAGCGATACGAACTTCGGGTCCGGCATCTGCTCGTAAACTAAACGCAGCGCCCGTGCCATCTTCCTTGTAATCGTCCCCTCGATGATAATGAAATTCGACTGCCTCGCAATTCCGTAGTTCAGGGCGCCTAAACGCTCCATGTCGTAGCCGCAAGCGCCGGAGTGCGCAAGCTCGACGCCGCAGCAAGAAGTGACGAAATGAACGGGCCAGAGGCTCCAACGGATGCCCCAACGGCGCAACGGGGCGAAAACTCCATGTTGAACTATCCTTATGTTCCTGTCCTTTGCCTCTTCCACCACCATCAGACCACCCCCGGCATCAAATAGGGCATCGCCACCAGCCCCACTGCAAGAGCTGCGACGCCCGGTATGATGAGCGAGAACAGGAGTGCAAGGATTGCCGCTCCTGAATACATTTCATGAAGTTGCATTATGCCGTTCAGGACGGCGAGAATCGCCCAGATTGCGCCGAAGACGTTTATTACCGGAATCCAGCCGAGTATGAGGAGCGGCGTCATGCCGAGCATGTAAGCTTTTAACGTTTGCTTGAACCCGCGTCGCCCACCAAACGCATAAACCCAAATGTGTAGCCAGACGGCGGCGACAAGCATGCCAAGCGTCCCGCCGACGAGCAGCGCCACGAAGACGCCTCCGAATATCAGCGGCGGGGGCGTTTGAACAATAATATTGATGACTGGAGCAAAGGGTGCGAGGAAAACGTCCGGAAAGACCTCAGGGAGTAGCACAAGGAAATATGGAGCTGTTGCTGCAATCGCCGCAAAAAGCACGGCGAACACTATTAAAAGGCGGAAGTAAAAGGAAAATGTCCCTCCCAGCTCCTCATCTTTTAGCTCCTCGAAAGCGCCTGCCGGGTCGAACATCAACGCTCCTACGCTCATTCGCCTCCGCATCACCATCTCCCCCCTTCCACTGCCATCTTATATCCTACGTAAATCGTCGGGAGCAATAAAAGGAGCGATATTAGCAGAAGCGGCAAGAAGTGCTCCGGCGAAAGCGATGAGAGGACAAGGAGCAGCACTATAATAGGCTCCACCGCCATGAACAGGAACATGAAACCAAAATATTGCATCGGCAACGTCCACCTCGGATACCTTAGCGGCACGTTCCCCGCCTCAAATCTCCCCGACTTCAGCTCACTTGGGTAATACTTCGGGAATATTTTGATCAGGATTAACATGACAAGGTCAGTAATTAGACAGACTGCAATTAAAGTTCCAATGGCTGCAACTGCCTCCAGCATCATTCACACCACCCCCAAGCTCAACACGCTCACGCCTTTAACAAACCACTCCACAAGCGGGAATACTACGGTGGCGAGCGTGAGCAGCGTGACCACGAGCACGAC
>QMVQ01000097.1 GCA_003661185.1 Candidatus Alkanophagales archaeon
ACATACCTCACGAGGCTTCACAACGAGGGCATCTTGGAGCGAAGGGGCAGTAAGTTCAAACGGGAATATCGTGTCGCCAGCAGCTATAAAAGGGCGGAGAAGAGCGAGTTTGAAACGAAATACCCTCCACTTCTCCCACGTTAGCCGAAAAAAGTGGCGTTTGAGGTTAGTTGCTTTAAACCTAACTCACTGACGCTCGTGACGTGAAAATTCGAGGAACTCTTCAAGCTTCTTCACCCCTCGCCCGCTCTCTAAAATTTCCATCGCATGCTCCAACCCCTCGTCCAAGCGATCTGCGATGCCACTGACGACAAAAGCGGCGGCGGCATTCAACGCCACGATTTCGGTGCGGGCGTCATCCTCCTTGCCGCTCAGCACGTTGCGTAAAATGTGAGCGTTCTTAGCACTGTCGCCGCCGACGATGTCTTTCACGCGTGTGAGCTTCAAGCCGAGGTCCTCAGGACGCACGTAATACGTTTTGACTTCGCCGCCCCGCAGCTCTGAGATTTTCGTCTTGCCGAGCGTCGAAAGCTCGTCGAGTCCGGGCTCGCCGTGCACGACCATCGCTCGATAAGCACCAAGAAGCTTGAAGACTTCTGCAATCTTTTCGGTCAATTCGGGCGAGAACACGCCGCAGAGCTGCGACTTCGCACCTGCAGGGTTCGTCAGAGGTCCGAGAATGTTGAATACGGTTCTGATGCGCAACGCTCGGCGGACGGGCATGACGTTCCGCATCGCCGGGTGGAAGTGCGGGGCGAACATAAAGCCGATGCCGATGCGTTCGATGCTTTCTTCGATTTTCTTCGGAGGGAGGTCGAGACGAGCGCCTAACTCCTCAAGGACATCGGCGCTGCCGCATTTCGACGTGACCGAGCGATTTCCGTGCTTTGCGACCGGCACCTCGCAGGCGACCACGAACATGGCAGTCGTGGAGATGTTGAAGGTGTTGACGGCGTCGCCGCCGGTCCCGCAGACGTCCACGAGCGTCTCGACCTTCGGGTTTATGTGGACTGCGAACTCTCGCATCTTCCTCGCAAACGCCGAAATCTCCGTCGCCGTTTCTCCCTTCATGCGTAACGCTACAAGGAACGCTGAAATCTCGGTGTCGGAGGCTTCGCCACTCATCATTGCCGCCATAGCCCTTTCTGCCTCCGCATTACTCAAATCTTTAAACTCCACAAGCTTCGCCACGAGCTCGCTCAGCATTTTCACCCTCCATTCTACCGACGGCTAACTCACGTCCAGAAAGTTTCTGATGATTTTCAGTCCGTGCTTCGTAAGAATGGACTCAGGATGGAATTGCACGCCGAAAATCGGCAGACTTTCGTGCTGCAAGCCCATGATTTCGAGGTCGTCCTCGCTTCTTGCAGTCACTTTAAGACCTTCGGGGAGATTTTCGTCGTCCACGACGAGCGAGTGGTAGCGGGTCGCCTCAAAGGGGTTTGGGACCCCCTTGAAAAGCGTGCTGCCATCGTGCCGTATCTTCGAGGTCTTGCCGTGCTTCAGGGCTCGTGCGTTTCTTATGCGTCCACCGAGGACGTAGCCGATGCACTGGTGTCCGAGGCAGACGCCGAGCGTTGGAAGCTCACGACGTATACCATATTCAAGAATGACGTCGTTGGAGAGTCCGGCATCCCTCGGCGTTTTCGGTCCCGGCGAGATTATGATGTGCGTGATTTTGTGGCGTTCCGCCGCCCGTCCGACGTCGTTCAGCGTTGCGGTATTCCGCAGCACCACTGCCCGCTCGCCCAGAACCCCTACATATTGGACGAGATTGTAAACGAACGAATCTATGTTGTCAATCACAAGAATCATTTCCGCACCCCTAAACACCAAGGGCACGCATCATCGCCATGCACTTGCTCACAGTCTCGTAATACTCACGTTCAGGCTGTGAATCCGCAACTATGCCTGCTCCCGCCTGCACGTAAGCTTTTGCGGTTACAACGTCGCCGTTTTTGTCGCTTTTGCCGCTTTCCGCTGAGCCACGCCGCTGGCAGTTCTCAAACACTATGGTCCTGATGGTGATTGCGGTGTCAAGGTTACGAGTTAGGGAGAAGTAGCCGACGCACCCTGCGTAAATCCCACGACGGGTGGGTTCCAGCTCTCCGATGATTTCCATCGCTCGCACCTTTGGCGCTCCGGTGACTGTGCCCGCTGGGAAGACCGACGCCAATGCATCGAATTCGTCGTAGCCGTCGGCAAGCTCGCCTACGACCTCAGAGACGATGTGCTGCACATGCGAATACTTCTCAACGTCCATAAATCTCGTCACACGGACGCTTCCGGGCTTCGCAACACGTCCTATGTCGTTCCTCCCCAAATCAACGAGCATAACGTGCTCCGCCCGCTCCTTCTCGTCGCTCAGCATCTCCTCCTCAAGCCGCTTGTCCTCATCGGCGTCCTGTCCCCTCGGACGAGTGCCCGCGATCGGAAAAGTTGTGAGCCGCCTTAAAGCACCCTCAATCCGTAGAAGCATCTCAGGGCTCGCGCCTGCAACCTTACGCCCGCCGAAGTCCAGGAAATACATGTAAGGTGAGGGATTAAGGGTTCTAAGTCGCTCGTAAACGTGCAGCGGGTCGCCGTAGAAGTCAGCCGAAAAGCGTTGCGAGAGCACGACTTGGAAGATGTCGCCGTCGTGGATGTAACGCTTTGCCCGCTCCACCGCCCGCTCAAAGTCTTCTTTCGTGAAATTTGACCTTACGTTTTTCGTTTCCGTTCGCATTTCCCGCCCTTGCCGCCGCCGTCCTTCATGCCGTCGTTTCGTCGCCGCTCGCCGCTCGCCGTAAAACGCACGCAACGTGTCCAGTGCAAAGCTTAAAGCCCCACCTTGTAACGCTTCGTGAGCGTCAACGCCGCTTTCAGCCTCCGAAAACTCCAGCGTCAGAAAATACATTTTCCCGCAAAAATGGTCAAAAAGGATGTAGCGTTTCGCAAGCATGAGCTCGCAGTCCGGCTCCTTAAGCTCATCGCTGGCGTCGTCGCTGATATTTTCAAAGTAGCGGACGAGGTCATAGCTTAGGTAGCCGACGAAGCCCCCGAAGAACCTCGGAAGCTCGTGGCGGGCGTCGTCGAAGTTCAGTTCCAGCCTGCGGAAAAGTTCACGTAACGCCTCCAATGGGCTCTCAAAGTCTCCAGAAAGCTCCTCCAGCCATTTTAGGGCAGCGTCGTTCGTGCGTATTCGGACTTCGCAGTCCTTCGCCCAAAGCTCGACAGCAGGAGCGAAGCCGATGAAGGAATAGCGAGCGAGCCGCTCGCTTCCCTCCCTTGACTCCAGTAAGTAGCTTTTCCTGCCGTAGCGGCGACGCACCGTCTTGTAAACCTCCATCGGGTCTTCCTGCACTGAAGTTTCGATGAAAATCGGCGTTACGAGCACTTTAGGCATATGACGTCCGCCGTTTCAGCCACCTTACTTTCGCCACCCGTTTTACACCCTCGGCAGCCGCTCCGCTAGCCTCTTTATTTCTTCCTCCGGATACTCGTAGTCCACAAGCTTTTTCCTGAGGAATGCGTCGTAAGCGGCAAGGTCGAAATGTCCATGTCCGGAGTTTGCAAAGAAGATGACCTTCTCCTCGCCCGTCTCCTTGCAGCGCAACGCCTCGTCAATTGCCGCTCTTACGCAGTGCGCCGTCTCAGGAGCAATCACAAAGCCCTCAGTCTTTGCGAAGAGCATAGCAGCCTCGAAGACCTCGTTCTGGTGGTAGGCGACAGCCTCCATGTAGCCGTCGTGCGTCAGCTTGCAGAGCAGCGGGGCATCACCGTGATACCGGAGACCGCCGGCGTGAATCGGCGGTGGCACGAAGTCATGACCGAGCGTATACATCTTCAAAAGCGGCGTCAGACAGGCGGTGTCGCCGTGGTCGTAGGCGTAAATGCCCTTAGTGAGCGTCGGGCACGCCTTAGGCTCGCAGGAGACTACCCTTAAGCCCCTTGCTTCTGGCTTTCCTTGAAGCTTGTCGCCGATGAACGGAAAACAGGCGCCCGCAAAATTCGAGCCTCCGCCCACGCACCCGAACATCACGTCCGGATACTCATCGAGCATCTCGAACTGCTTCTTCAGCTCCAGCCCGATGACCGTCTGATGCAGCAGCACGTGGTTCAAAACCGAGCCAAGTGAGTATTTCGTATCGTCGTGCTTCACTGCATCCTCAATTGCCTCGCTAATCGCAATCCCCAAGCTCCCCGGCGAGTTTGGGTCTTGCTCGAGAATCTTCCTGCCGAACTCCGTGCGCTCGCTCGGCGACGGCACGCACTCTGCACCCCAAACTTCCATCAGGATGCGGCGATACGGTTTCTGGTTGTAGCTCACACGCACCATGTAGACAGTGCAGTCAAGCCCGAAGAGTTGGCAGCCGAACGCAAGTGCGGAACCCCACTGCCCTGCTCCGGTCTCTGTTGTGAGGCGCTGGACGCCCTCCTTCATGTTGAAGTAGGCTTGAGCGACAGCAGTGTTCGGCTTGTGGCTTCCCGGCGGCGACACGCCCTCCCACTTGTAATAGATGCGGGCTGGTGTCCTCAAGAACTCCTCAAGGCGCTCCGCCCTATAAAGCGGCGTCGGTCTCCATATTCGATAGACCTCAAGCACATCCTCCGGAATCTTAATCCAGCGCTCCGTGCTCGCCTCCTGCCGTATTAGCTCCTTCGGGAAAATTGGCTCTAAATCCTCAGGCATCAGAGGCTCCAGAGTCTGCGGGTTCAGCGGCGGGTCTAACGGCGTGGGCAGGTCTGCCTGAATGTTATACCACGCTCTCGGCAATTCGTCCTCGGCAAGCTCCACCCTTTTTCTCCTCACCATTTTTGTGCACCATTGAGCGTTTTTGTCCATGCGTTGTGCGACGTTATATATATGTATTTTGCTTTCGTTGCATCTCTCGTCGCACAGCGACGTGCGGTAGTATCGCTCCCACGGTGGCGTAAATAACGCAAATAACTTCAAACGGCAAGTCTTACCTGAAAATATGCATTGTAAATCTCCTTGTAACTCGAGCGCTCGACACAAACGTCCTCAGCATGCTCGCTGTTAAATAGAAAGCTATTTAGACGCTTTCCGCCTTTTAAGTTCTTCAAGAAGTCTGGGGACGACTTCCTCGGCGTGTCCGACGATACCGACGTCGCAAACCTCGAAAATGGGGGCGTTTTCGTCTTTATTAATCGCAAGGATGACTTTGGAGTTCAGGATGCCGACGACGTGCTGCATCGCCCCCGAGACGCCGACGCCCACGTAGAGCTTCGGGCGTATCGTCTTCCCGCTCTGTCCCACCATTCTTTCCTTCGGCGCCAACCCTGCATCAATCAAGGGTCTCGTGGCGCCGACGACGCCACCCAACGCCTCCGCAAGTTCTTCGACGAGTTTAAAGCGTTCGGCGTCCCCGACGCCGTAGCCGCCTACGACTACCACGTTTGCGTTCTCAATGCTCGCCTCAACCGCCTTGGTTTCCACGACTTCCAACGTTTCCGCACGACTTTCAAAGCCGGCGAGTCCCAAATCTTCCAAACTTAGCCGCACAAGCTCGCCTTTTCGCCCCTTTTCCTGACGCCTCCTCCCTAAAACGCCTGGAGTCATTGTTACAATCTGCGGCATCCGTAGGATGGTGTTTTTCGCAAAGAGCAGCCCGCCGAAGCCCGGAATTACTTCCACAAGCCTCTTCCTACCGTTTTCGTCGAATTCGACACGTAAATCTACGCAATGCGAGACGAGCCCAGTTTTTAACTTTGCCGCAAGCCTCGGCGCCAAGTCCTTACCGAGCAGCGTCGCCGCAAACAGCACAAGTCCTGGTTTTGCTCTCCTCACAATTTCGTAAAGAGCAGATGCATACAAGTCGCTTTGGAAGAGCCGTAACTTGGGGTGCTCCACGACGTGGACGACGGCGGCGCCATGCTCGAAAAGCATGCTCGCAGCGCTTCCGACAGCATCGCCGAGGAGCGCGGCGTGGAGCTTACCGTCAAACTCCTTTGAAAGTTCGCCGCCTTTAGCCAAGAGCCCAAGAACGGCGTCCGTGACTTTAGAAGCTCGCTGCTCCGCAAATATGAGGATGTCCATAGTTACTGGGCGAGGGGGACACACTTGTAGGTGTGGCGAATTCGCCCCCTGCCCATTCACCCCCTTTATCTTTTTTCTTATCTTCCACTACACCAGAAGATTCAAATGCAATCAGTGGCAAGACAATATAATAATGCTTGTGGAAAGAACTGCACAAATAGTTATCGACTGGGATGATGACCTTGCCGAAACCCTTAAAGTATTCACTGATATCCAAAATAAGATTTCCTCTGTTTGCTTTAATGGCGGAGAACCCCTTTCTGCTCTCGCTTTGCATAAGAAAGTTTATCATAATGTCAAGGGCAGGCTCAACGCCCAGATGAC
>QMVQ01000098.1 GCA_003661185.1 Candidatus Alkanophagales archaeon
GGGCTCGTCGCGAACGCAGGCTACGACGTCACGCTCGTCGCCCGCGAGTGGCACGTTGCCGCCATCAGGCAGCACGGGCTCAGAATCTCAGGACTTACGAACGTCACCGTAGATGTTAAGGCGGTGACGGCGCCGGAAGCCGCAGAAACGCCGGACATCGTCCTCTTCACCGTGAAGTCCTACGACACGGAAACCGCCGCAAAACAGCTCAAACCCTGTATTCACGAGGAGACGGCGGTCGTCAGCCTGCAGAACGGCTTGGGCAACGAGGAACGGCTCTCCGAGATATTGGGCGCGAAGCACGTCCTCGGCGGCGTCACCTCTTATGGCGCACTTCTAAAAGAGCCGGGGCACGTCGTCCACACGGGCGTCGGCGACACCTTCATAGGCGAGCTTAATGGCGAAATTTCAAGGCGCGCCCTGCGAATTTGCGAGATTCTCAACGACGGCGGCATAAAGGCGGAAGCCGTCACGGACATCCGCAAGAAAATCTGGGAGAAACTTATCGTTAATGCCGCAATAAATCCGATAACTGCAGTCGCACGCGTCAGGAACGAAGAGCTGCTGCGTGGCGAGCTGAGATGGTTGATGGAAGCCGCCGCCCGCGAGGCGGCGTCCGTTGCAAGACACGCTGGCGTCGAAATCGACGTGGAGGCTGCCGTCCAGAAAGCTGTGGAGGTGGCGACTAAGACCGGAAAAAATGAGTCTTCCATGCTACAGGATGTCAAACGGGGAAAACGCACGGAAATAGATGCAATAAGCGGTGAAATCGTGAGGCTTGCAGAAAAACTTCGCATGAAGGCGCTTGTAAACAAGACACTGCACGCCTTGGTCAAAAACATGAAATACTGACTTCAACCTTCTGCAGCCCGTCCGTTGCGGCTCAGAACCATTGCGCATCACAAATTTAAAATAATAAAGCTAAAGAGGGACTGGATAAGATGGCTCGTAGTGATTACTTCGAGGAGCTGAACCGCCTCAAGAAGGACACGTTGCGGATGGGCGAGCTTGCAAAGCAGGCGGCTGAGAATGCCGTGCGAGCGCTGGTTAAGAGGAACGCAGAGCTTGCCTCTGAGGTGATAAGGGGCAACATTGTGATAGACGAGCTGGAGTTCGACTTGGAAAATCGGTGCATGAAGCTTCTTGCGTTGCAGCATCCTCTTGCATCGGATTTGAGGGCTATAGGAACAATTTTGAAAATAATAACGGACTTCGACAGGATAAGCGACCTCGCAGGCGATATAGCGAACATAGTCCTGAAAATAGCAGACGAACCTTTTGTGAAGCCCTTGGTGGACATTCCGAGGATGTCTGAGACTGCGCAGGGCATGATTGAAGACGGTCTTAATGCGTTCTCAACGGGGAACATCAAAAACTTGATGAACTTCTCCGAGCGGGACGATTTGGTGGATGCGTTGTGCGACCAAGTGCGACGGGAGCTTATCACGATAATGATAGAAAACCCTCGCACAATAAGGAATGCCAGCCACCTTCTCTTCGTGGCGCTCCACCTTGAAAGAATCGCAGATCACGCCTGCAACATCGCATCTCGCATCTACTATATGGTCACTGGCGAGCGGCGGAAGTTTGAATGAGCAGCTTAAAGACGGGCAACAGGCCGCTGAGCCGCAGAATTCCGTCCTGAAAATTGTAGTTAATTATTTATCTTCGAACCCTTAAGGGGTATTGCTGACGGCTTAAGCAGGGAGGGAGGGTGTGGCTTCCCATGGGCTATTATGGGTGATGGTAAGATGATAAGCGTGAATGAGCATGCGTTGGACGTTTTTGAGGAAATGATGGATTTCGCCGACGAACTGAAAGTGGGCGTCGAGGAACTGGCGAACGGCACGACGATTATAGACGCGGGTGTGAACGAGCCGGGCGGCTTCGAAGCCGGACTCTACCTTGCGAGAATCTGCATGGCAGACCTCGCTGATATAAGATTCACAAGCGTAGCACTTAAAGGGCGGGCGTTTCCTGCAATTCAAGTCACGACAGACTTTCCGATTCTCTCGTGCATGGCGTCACAATACGCCGGCTGGCAGATAAAAGTGGAAAAGTTCTTCGCTATGGGCTCTGGTCCCGCAAGGGCGCTCGCAAAGAAACCGAAGAAGCTTTATGAGGAGATTGGTTATGAAGATGTTGCGGAGGAGGCAGTGCTTGTGCTCGAAGGTCGCCAGATTCCCGACGAGAATGTTGCGGAAAAAATTGCGCAGGAGTGCGACGTGCGCCCTGAGGACCTGTACATAGCGATTGCGCCGACCGCCTCCGTCGCAGGAAGCGTGCAAATTTCGGCAAGAGTCGTAGAGACAGGAATCCACAAACTTGAGTCCATAGGCTTTGATATAAACAAAATAAAGCACGGACACGGCATTGCGCCGATTGCTCCGATAGTCGGCGACGACGTCAAGTGCATGGGCTCCACGAACGACTGCATCATTTACTGCGGACGCACGTTTTACGTCGTCGAATACGAAAACCTCGACGAGCTGAAGGAGTTCTTGAAAAAGGCGCCCTCGGAAACATCAAGCAGCTACGGAAAGCCGTTCTACGTCACCTTTAAAGAGGCGGGCTTCGATTTCTACAAGGTGGACGCCGGCGTATTTGCCCCCGCCGAAATCACGATAAACGAGATAAAAAGTGGAAAAACCTTCTCTTGCGGAAGAATAAACGAGGACGTGCTGCTGCAGTCCTTCGGCTTAGAAATGATTTAACTACCTTTTTTCTTCATCTTTGTATCAGTTTTTAATATTTTAGGGACGAAGAAGAAATGAGGGGTTTCTATGCCAGAGGAGATGACCTGTTTAGAAAGGTTTCATGCGGCTTTAGAGCTGAAGCTTGTTGATAGGCTCCCCGTGACGGGAATAACGCAAAACGGCATCGTTGAGCTTATGGAGGCGTGCGGCGCCGCATGGCCCGAGGCTTTTTGGGACGCCGAGAAAATGGCAAGGCTCTCATGGGCAGCGTATGAAATAGGTGGGCTTGAGAGCGTGCGCATACCTTATGAGGGCTATTTTGATGCGGAAATCTGGGGCGGCGAGTTGGACAAGTGGAAAAATGACAACATGCCTGTTCTCAAAAAGTTCCCTGTGAAGAAGCCCGAGGACGTGGACAGACTTTTCGTGCCCGACCCTGAGAGGGATGGTAGATATCCGGCGGTGATGAAAGCCATTGAGATTTTGGCTGAGGAATGCGAGAGGGAAAAAGTGCCGTTGGTGTTACAGGTCCCGGGGGCGTTTTTAGAGGCATTTGTGTCCGTGACAGGCGTGGCTACTGGCTCCATGTGGATGATGCGAGAGCCTGAACTTTTCAAGAAGGTCGTTGACGTATGCCACGAGTCCAGCATGGAATATGCGAAGGCCGGAATAAAAAGGGGCGTGGATACGATTTTCTACAATGACACCCCCACTTGCACTATTTCGCCGAAGCAGTGCGAGGAGTTCGCATGGCCTTGGTATGAGCAGGGGGTGAAGAAGATAAAAGAGCAGGGCGCCTACGTAATACAACACCTCTGCGGAGATTCAAGGCATATCCTCGGAAAACAACCGGAACTCGGTGTGCACGCCGTCAGCATCGGGCAGGAGACGCCAGTTGCCGACGCCAGAAAAATCGTCGGCGACAAGGTTGCGCTCTGTGGAAACGTGAGCCCGACTGTAACGTTGTTGAAGAAAAACCCTAAAGACGTGATAGAAGAGGCTAAGCAATGCATAGAGGAGGGCATAGACGTGCTGGCGCCGGGCTGCGGGTTTGCGCCGAGGACGCCGCTTGCAAACATGAAGGCGCTGGCAGAAGCCGGAAAGAAATACGGGCGGCTGGGCAGGCTGGCAAGGAAGTAACGACACCGATAATGTAAAAAAAAGATAAATTGGAGTATTTTACCTGCGCCTCAGCAGGACGAGAAGCGCCATTATGAACGCCGCAATCAACGCCACGCTCGTGAATTCCGGCACCGGCGTCGGCGTCGGTGTTGGTGTCGGCGTCGGTGTTGGTGTCGGCGTGGGCGTCGGGCCGGGGGCGCACGGCGCCGGTAATGCTAGGGCCGGCACGAAGTCCACGGCGCCGAGGCTGGGGTCCTCGTCATCATCCTTGATGCTCGCCTCGATGACCGAGGCGTCATCAGTGCCCCAGTAGTTGAACTCTGCGAGCACGTCGGCGCCTTGGTCGTTGTAGAGCTGCCACTCGTAGCCGCCCGTCGTCACGTTATAAACGCCGTTTGCCACGATGCTGTTGAATGATATTTCTGTGGTCTTTATGCCGTAAAGATAGATGCCGCAGGAGTTGTTCTGCAGCCAGTTGCACTGCACACTATTGCCTCCGGAGTTTTCAAGGCGGATGCCGTTCAATGCGTTGTCCAAAATGGTATTATGCCATATCCGGTTTTGATTTGCGGAAATGAGGCAGATGCCATGCTCGTCGTTGTTCGAGATGTTGTTGTTGCGTATTGTGTTGTCACCCACGGCTATGTTAATAAGATAAATGCCAGAGCCGTCGTTGTTCGATATCGTGTTCATGGACACTACGTTCTCGCTCGAATTGTGAAGTCGAATGCCCTTGAAATTAGTGTTCGAGATGGTGTTGCCGTATATTATATTATCATTGGATGAATAGGCGAGGGAAATACCGTTCCCCTGGGCATATGAAATGCTATTGTGGCATACCGCGTTGTTGCTTGATGAGGAAAGGTAGATGGCAGTGCTGCCGGCGTTCGAGATGGTATTGAAGAATACTTCGTTGCTGTCTGATGAAGATAGCTGGATGGCGGACCACGTCCCGGTGTCCGAGACCGTGTTATCCCGTATTTCGTTGTCGCTTGAGTTGTCCATGAAGATGCCGCAAAGCTCGGTGTCCGAGACGGTGTTATTGTTTATCTTGTTGTCACATGACTCTTGGATTGCGATGCCATGCTGCTCGTAGTCTGAGAAAGCGTTTTCGGATATCGTGTTGCTGTTTGACTGATAGAGCTGGATGCCGACAAACCCTGGTCCGGAGACCACGTTGTTTTTTATTTCGCAGAAGTTCGCACCGTATAAGCGGATTACAACAGCATTTACGCCTCCGAAGATGGTAAAGCCCTGAATATTCACATGGTTAGCGGCACGCAGGTAAATAGTGTGGGCTGCCGAGTCGTTAGCCTTAATGAAGCAGTTTGCAGAGCCGTTTTCAGAGCGGATTGTCAGATAAGACTTGGCTACGATTATGTTTTCGTAGTAAGTTCCGTCGCGCACGACGATTTCGTCGCCGAGCGATGCGTCGTTCACCGCTTGCTGTATTGTCGGGCAGTCGTCCGGCACGTAAATCGCGGCGTTCGCGGCGGTCGTCAGCGCTAAGAGGGCGACGAAGCCCAATACCAAGAGCAGTGAGCTTTTCATGTTCTCCCTCCTCGTTCGGTGTCAAGAAGAAGCGGCGAAGCTATTCCTTCCCACGCGAGAAGAGACTCGCCCCGTGCGAGAAGAAGCAGCAACCCCACTCCTTCCCGAGCCTGTCGCTCGGCTCTCTTAGAGAAAAAGGAATATTTAAAATTTTCTAAATTTTCCATATAGTTGTGGTGAGTCATTAATGCTGGACGATTACGTCTTCCTGAGGTTAAATGTCAACGGCATATCTCAGGAAGGACTTCAGGAAAGAGTAAGGGGGCAGGGTCTAATAATGCCATAAGGTTGCTAGTGGATTTAATGCCGCACCAAAGCACTTGCTTTTTGCGTCTTTTATTCCTTGAGCAGCACTACGAGCTGTTAGATACGTTCTCCCGAAAGTGTCCCCCATAAAATCTGCAACGTGATAATAAACTCGGAAATCCTGCAAGAGCAAACAGAGGCGGGCGGCATCTTTTGAAAGAAGACGCTGTTAAAATATTTCTGAAGACGCTCCTGCAAGCTTAATTAATGCTTCTTTCTCGATGAAATGGAGGCTGCCGACGGCGATGAGGGTGTGCGGCGGCGCTCCGAAATCGTATTCTTTCAGTTTCTGCGGCAGGTCCGCCCGCACTATTGGCTTCTCCGCCCCCGCTCTCGCAATCCCGACGAACAGAATGCGTTCGATGTCGCTTGTTGCCTCGCCTCGCTGTCGCTTCTGTGATTCAATGCTGAAGAGCAGCTCGATTGCATCTCGGACGGTCATCGAGATGTCGAGGAGGAGGAGCGTGTGCAGCCCGTGCTTCCTGTTGAGCATGAGCGTGTCATAGGGCGTTTCGGGTATGCGCCCCTTGTAAGGCGGGGCAACGGTGGCGGACTTCCCGAACTTGTAGCTCTGCAAGCCGCAAATCCCTGGCGCCGCCGAGAGAATCGACGGTGCGTGGATTACTCTGGTTTCGATGCCCAGCTCGATGGCTCGTAGCCTCAAA
>QMVQ01000099.1 GCA_003661185.1 Candidatus Alkanophagales archaeon
GCGCGCCAAACCGCTCGGATTTTAGCCGGATTCGGGGTGAGCAGCCAATAAAAATCTTGCGTTATCCGTCCGCAACAGGGCATTATTTGGTTGAACATGGCATTTGTCAATCGCTAAGGGCACGCAGCAGCCCTTATAAGAGAATCATATCAGCATGCTGAGCAAGAAAACGGATGCGGTGATGGTCAGCGCTATTAGATAGACGCCTTTATCCCACGCAAGTATTTTCCTGCCGTCGAGGGGTCCAAAGGGGATGAGGTTGAAAAGAGCAATCCATGAATTTATCCAGACGCCGAGCTTGCCGATTTCGTAGAGAATGCCTCCGAGGAAGACAAGAGGGAAGAAAGCAGCGGCGAGCGCAACGTTCGTGAGCGGACCTGCGAGCGAGATTTTCCCGTTCTGCTCTCGGGTCACGAAGCCGTAAATCATGACAGCGCCGGGCGCTGCGAAGACCACTCCCATGAAGGCGATTATAATCATGAAGATAAGCATGGTAGCATCCATGCGGAACTCCGCCCAGCAGCCGTAGCTCTGCGCGACGAGCTTATGCGCAAGCTCGTGCAGGACGAACGCCGCCCCGATGGTAAAAAACGACATGAGCATCCCTTGAAACGTAAAGCCAAAGAAGCCTACCGCAAACGCAAATGAAATGGCAAGCCATGCTATCGTAAGCTCTTTTATCTCAGTGCTGCTCGTCCTCACCATGCGGCATCAAGGGTAAAAGGGAGCTCGCTTTTTATATTTGTTGCGTGCGTCGCCAAGGGGCTTTTGCGGCAACGAGCGGCAAGAAGAAACGCACGGAATACGCAAACGCATCAAAATAAAATAGCCCGGCCAGGATTCGAACCTGGGTCGCGGGGTCCAGAGCCCCGCATGATTGACTTATAGGGACGGGGCTTCTCGCTCCACTCGCCCCATTTCCTCTCTACACCACCGGGCTATCGCTACTAAATTCGGCAAGCATTTAAAAAAAGTTTCCGCTCGGCAGAACGTGTGCAGCGGTCGCTTTGAACGTCGCAAATACCTCCTTTGCAGCGTTCAACTGCAATTCTTCGGCAGCCTGCTTCGTCACGAGCGCAACAAGCCCGCAATCAAGCTCAACACGGCAGACCGCTCCAAGTTCCGTGACGGCGGTAATCCGTCCGGCGACGCAGTTCCGAGCGCTACTTTTTGACGGCGTCGTCGAGAGCACGATGTCTTCGGGTCTTATGAGGATTTTGACATTTCCACTTTTGACGTGCGTGACTGCAAGAAGCTCAAAGCCGCCAACCGCCACCCTCGCAACACCGCCGACGTTCTCAACAACCCTGCCGCTCAGGACGTTTTCCACACCGACGAACTCCGCAACCGCTTCGTTTTTCGGCTTTCTGAAAATTTCGTGCGGTGTGCCGACTTGGACGATGCTACCTTGCATGAGGACGGCGATGCGGTCTGCGAGCACGAGCGCCTCGGTCTGGTTGTGCGTAACATGCAGCGTCGTCATGCCGAGACTCCTGTGCAGCCTTTTCAGCTCCGTTCTGAGCGTGTTCTGTGTCCGCATGTCAAGAGCGCTCAACGGCTCGTCAAGGAGCAGTATGCGAGGGCGCATCGCTAACGCACGAGCGAGCGCAACCTTCTGCTGCTCACCGCCGCTGAGCGTTTTTGGATTTCTTTTTGCGAGCCGCGAAATGCCAAGCAGCTCCATAAGTTCCTCGCTTCTCGCTTCCGCCTCGTCTCTCGGCATGCCTCGTAGCTTAAGTCCGAACTGCACGTTCTCTTCGACGCTGAGGTGTGGGAAAAGCGCGTAATCTTGATAGACAAAGCCGACGTTCCGCCGCTCCGGCGGGATTTCCGTGGCGTCGGCACCATCTATGAAAATTTTACCCTCATCAGGAGTGTGAAAACCAGCAATCAGCTCAAGCAGCAGAGTTTTGCCGGCACCCGTCGGTCCGAGGATGACGAAGTATTCGCCTCTCTCCACCTTCAGGTTGATGTTTTGCAGCTTGAAGTTCTTGAAGTCCTTGGAGACGTTGTGAAGTTCGAGCGTTCTCTCACCTCCTGCCCCGACTCGGTTTGGTCAAGACCCTAAGAGCAACAAAGACGAGCAGCGAGAGGATGAGGACAAGAGCGACTGCGGAGCGGGCAGCTCTGTAGCCTTCTGAAAGGAAAACTTCCCAGATGTATGTGGAGATTACCATCGGATAGTAAGCGACGGCAATGATTGCTGCGAATTCGCTGACCGCACGAGCCCAGCAGAGAACCGCACCTGCGAGTAAATGGCGGGCGGCGAGCGGCAGCGTCACCTTCACAAACGCCTCAAAGCCAGAAGCGCCGAGCGAGCGGGCGACGTTTTCGAGGCGAACGTCAACGCTCCTGAAGCCTTCCAAGGCAACATCCACGTAAAACGGCACGCTCACGAAGAGCATTGCGGCGACCGTCGCAAAAAACGTTTCTGTGAGCTGCAAGCCAAGAGCTCCGGCGATGCCCTGCCTTGAAAGCACTGAAAGGAGAGCGATGCCTGCTGCCATGTGCGGGATGACTACCGGCACGTCCACAATGCCCTCCACGAACTCCCTGCCAAAAAAATCCTTGCGCGCGAGCACGTAGGCGAGCGGCGTGCCGAGCGCCGCCGCGGTCAAAGTTGCGAGGACTGCAGCGTATGCAGTCAGCCCGAAAATTCGCCAGAACGCCGAGCTTCTTGCGGTTTCCTCAAGAACTTCCCAGTCGAGGAACGCGGAGACAAGCGTGTGGAGCAGCGGTAGCAGTATAAAAACGAGGAGGAGCGTGCCGAGTGCCGAAAAGACGAGCAAGAGGCGTCTCAAGCTTCTCACACCTCCATTTTTGCAACAAGCGCTCCCAGCTCCTCAGGCACGTTTCCAATGCCCACCGCCGGAACTAAAGGCGGTTGCCCCGCATCTTCGAAAATCTTGCGTCCTTCAGAGCTGAGCAAGAACTTCACGAACTCCAACGCCAACGTCTTATGCTCTGCGTTCTTAGGCACGGTTACGCCGTAAATAATGGGCTTTCCGATAACTTCCTCGCCTGAAGCGAGACTTACACGCACCCGCTTGTAAATGCCCATATAACGCGGGTCGCTTAAATCGATTTGCGGCGGCAATTCCACAAAGCGCTGATGGTTCTGCACCGCCACGCTCTTGTAGATGAAATAATAATCGATATCGCCAGTTTCGAGCGCGGAAATCAGCTCCATCTCCATACTTGGCACTCTAACACGCTCTGACGGATTTAACTCCTCGGTCCTCGGCACGAGAATCGTGAAGTTTCCATCTCCATCCTCTTCACCGCCTTCGACGCAGCGAATCGCTGTGTTCGCCTCTACGAGGTCATCAAAGATTTGCGAGTCGTTGTAGTAGAGCTCAGCAAGCTGGATAAGCGTCACCGCTCGATACCCGCAAGGGTCGTCGTTGGGGTTCGAGAATCCGAAACGCACATCCTCTCGCCTCAGGACCTCAAACCAGTTCGTCTCGTTGACCTCACCTGCATATCTGCTACGCTCAGTGTAGGCGAGCACGATTTTGTTGCACGCAAACTGCACGCACCAATCCGCATGCTCCGGAAACATCATTTTCGGAATGAGCGAGAAGTCTGCGATTGCAACGACGTCCGCTGCCTTCCCCAGCTCCGTAACTTTACGCACGGTCTTCACGCTGCCCGCCGCTTCCCGCCGCACGTCCACGTCTGGATGCAAATGCTCAAACTCCGCCTCCACCATCTTTAAAGGCTCCGTCAAACTACCCGCGTGCAGGATTCGCAGCTCCGCCCTCTCTGAGATTAAAAGATGCGTTGCAAGCAATGCGGAAACTACGACGAGCACGCCCGCTGCGACGACGAGCACACGCATTTTAACCACACGCATTTTAACCACCGATATGTAACTGCAAACATAACGGCATAAATAACTTTTGCTTTTCGTTTGCACCGATAGACGCCAAGACTGAGCGAGTTGTCCCGTTTTCTTTTTTCGTTAGTGGCTGATGAGAGTGTTCCGCTTTGTCCTTAGTCTGCTCGGCGTTTTAGCTTGTTTGGCATTTGGGCTTCTTCACCTCATATCAAACACTTGGGCTTGAACGCAATGCTTTTAAAATGGTTAGAGGAAAAGGGAGAGAGGTGTTAAAATGAACGCTTACGAGCGTGTGATGGCGGTTTTAGAGGGTCGTAAGGACGAAGTGGACAGGCTACCGTGCGTGAACACAGTTTCGACTGCGACGAGGGAGTTCATGGAGGCGACGGATGCGTTTTTCCCAGATGCGCACAAGGATGTTGAAAAGATGGTGCGGCTCGGCGCCGCTGCTCATAAACTCTGCGGCTTGGACAACGTGTCCATTCCGTTTGACATGACCATCGAGGCTGAGGTCTTCGGGGCGCCTATCGACTTCAAGGAGCGGGCTGCGAAGAAGGGGCGTTTCCTGTGGCCGATGAGCAAGCGGTTCATAATCGACGACCCCTCTATGTTCTTCGTGCCTGACGGCTTTCCAAGACTGAAGCGGGTGGCAGTCGTCGAAGAAGCGATAAAAAAGCTGAAGGAGGAGTTTGGGAGCAAAGTGCCTGTGAACGTGTTCATGGTGCCGCCGTTCACGAGTCTCAGCAGCTACCTCGTGGACACAGTCAAGTTCATGATGTGGACGAGAACCGAGCCGCAGAAGATTCATGAGTTCATGAAGGTGGCGACGCCTCGTTTCATAGAAATTGCGAAAGTTTACGAGGAGGCGGGTGCCGACATCATCACGTTCCACGAGATGGGCGGCTCCATGGATAACGTCTCGCCCGACGCATGGCGTGAGTTCGTCGGTCCTTACCTCAAGGAGCTCATCGGCGCTATTAAGGAGAGCAAGACTGTCCTGAACATCTGCGGCCGGACCGAATTCATTATTGAAGACATGGTGCGTGTCGGCGCCGATGCCATCGCCTTCGACGAGCGCACGAAAGTGAGCGTCGCACGGGAAAAGGCGGACTCCGTGAAGAAAGGATATCCCATAATCGGAAACGTCCCCGCAAAGCAGGTCATACACGCTGGGAGCGGCGAACTGATAAAGAAGGTCGTGAAGAAAACTATCGAGGACGGCATAGACATCGTCTCGCCGGGCTGCGACTTCTGGATTGAGACGCCTGTCGAGAAGATAAAGATTTTCGTGAGTGCTGTCGAGGAATACGGGAAGAGGCAGTAACTCCCCCCCTCTATTTATGAAGCTCCGATATGACTGTATCCCCTGCCTTTTCGACAGGGCGAAGTTCGAATGCGACCTTGCGTTTGGTGAAAGGAACGAAGAGGTCAAGAAGAGGGCGCTGAGGGAGCTTCTTGAATTTTTGCTGGAACATTACGAGGCGCCGCCGTCGCTCGTCGGCACGCAAAGAGAGCGCATCATCCAGAAATTCAGCCGTAAAGATGCATTCTCAAAGATAAAAGAAGAAAGTTACAGGACTGCGCTTGAGATTCTGCCCACAGCCGTGGAATTTTACGAGACGTGCGAGGACAAGCTCGAAGCCCTGATAAGAATAGCAGCAGCAGCCAACTCCATGGAATACGGCGTCAAAGACCACCGCTTCGACAACGAAACCTTTAAAAGGGAGTTCCACAGCGTGCTTTCCGAGAAGCTGAACTCGAATCTCACAGAGATAAAAAAGGCGTTCCGCCGCTACGACAAGATTTTATACCTGACGGACAACGCCGGCGAGATCGTATTCGACGTTTTCGTGGCTAACGCCTTCGAGAAGCTGGGGAAGCGTGTAGTGCTCTCGCCGAAGAGTGCGCCAGTGCTGAACGATGCGACTGCTGACGAGTTGAGACGGTTCGAAGCAGAGCTGCGGAGAATGAGCTTGAGCATCCCGGAGGTCGTGCCGAGCGGCGCATGCATCGGCGTCTGCTTAGAGGAGGCGGAGGAAGCGTTTTTACGGATTTTCTGGGACGCAAGCTTTCTGATATTTGCGAAGGGCATGGGCAATTATGAGGCGCTTTCTGAGTTCGATGAGAGACTCAAAGGAAGGCTGATATACGTCTTTAGGGCGAAGTGCAAGCCGGTGGCGAGGAGCGTCGGCGTGCGACGGGGCGAGCTAGTGGCTAAGCTTGTTGTTTAACTCGAAATTGCCCTGAACTGAACTTTGAACGCTACGTTTTTAGGAAGATGTTGCTGCTAATCCCCCTCTTTTCATGGAGCAGGGGAGGTGGGAAAGAGTATTTATAGCTTACGTATGAATATACGACGAGGCTGTGGGTATACCTGCGGTCAGGGGCGTCGTGACCCGCCCGGCCGGAGGGGAGCGCCGCAGCAATCGGCACACTCCCCAACCTCGTCCGGTGGATGCCCTCAATGGAGGGAGGAGGTCAC
>QMVQ01000100.1 GCA_003661185.1 Candidatus Alkanophagales archaeon
GATTACTGTGGTGACCTCGCTGAGTATGCCTTTATCCCTTGCATCCTTTGGGTATATTATCACAACGCCAAGATTAAGGAGCGGTGCTATGTTGTCAAGAAGCGGCACAGACCGCAGATTCTCAAACATCCTCCTCAAAGTATCATCAGCCATTATCGCCTTCACGGTCATGTCAACAACCCTGCGGTCAACACCAGCCTCCTTTGCAACTTGTGAATGCGGTATTCTTATATTCCCTGAGGAAATTCGCCCTTCTGCGTCGATACGGAAGCCACGCTCCAGCAGTAAACGAACTACCTTCTTCTGCGACGGCGTCTTTTCAAATTTGCCCATTATTTCTCCCCACATGTTCTCTCGTTTGTTGTAAGGGTTTAATTATTATCACGGTGTTCGGGAGCTATCTTAAATTTCCGAAAAAAAGATTCATTATGATTTCCGAAGTCTCAGGCGAAAATTTGAAAAAGCGGTTCGATGATGTTTTAAGGACGACAGTGCGTGTTTTAAGAGATTGCTCCGTCGAAAACGGAGCAATAGTTGCGGCGAACACAGACATGGACTATTACCCTAAGGACGCGTCGCCTTATAGGTTCGTTTGGATAAGGGACGCAGCTTACGTCTGTGTCGCCGCCGACATCCTTGAGGAGCGTGGTGTTGCGAGTTTGAGGATACAGAAGAAGTTTTTTAAGTGGTGTCTTGAAAGACCGCAAAGCTTTTCAGGGGCTTCCGCCGAAAACGGCGCCGTGTTCTCGCAGCGATATCACACAAACGGCGTCAGGGAGGGCTGGCAATTGCAGCCCGATCAGACAGGCACGCTGCTCTGGGCGCTCTGGCATCACTTCCGCAAAAATCTGGTGCAGGCGCAGGAGTTCGAGACTCTCATACGGAGGGCGGCAAACGGCATCTGTAAAATCTGGGGCGGCAAACACTTCACCACGAGCACTTTCGACCTTTGGGAGGAGCGTGCGACGTTTCCAGACACTAAGGACAACCACACATACTCGCTGGCGGCATGCAGTAAGGGGCTGATGTGCGCCAGCGAGCTTGCGGAAGGCAGCGGCTACGCAAAGGCGGAAGAGGTTAAAAAATGGAGGAAATGCGCCTTAGAGATGGAGAGCGCGGCATTAGCTTCTTATAGCGCCAATGAGGGATATTTTCTAAGGACTTCAGGCTTGCTTGATGATGACACCGTAGATGCGTCGCTGCTCGGCTTAGTTTATCCATTTGAGTTGCTTTCGGCGGGAGATGAGAGGATGGTCAATACCGTTAGGAAGATGGAAGAAAAAATAGTGCGAGGCGGCGGCGTTTACAGATACGAAAAAGATTTTTACGACGGCTGGGTGCGAGATGGCAGCCTTAGGTCCAAAGGGGCGGGAGCGTGGCCCCTCTTGAATTTCTGGATGAGCATTTATTATTCCGTAAAAGGAGATGCTGTGAGCGCAGAGAAATATTATACGTGGGTCCTACGGCGTGTTGACGGATACATACCTGAGCAGATATTTGAAAATGAGCTGCAAAAATCGGTGTATCCACTGGCGTGGGCGCATGCGATGTTCGTTCTCGCCTCTCACTTCTTGACTCTGCTGTGACTTCTCTTTTTCCTTTCTTCTTCAATCCGCTCCTGAAGCACGTTTCCGTAGAGGATGTCGTCTGACCGCAGCACGATGAGCGCCGCCTCGTAAGCACCCTTTATCACCATTTCCTTCAGCCTCAGCGACTCTAAGATGCCGACTTCCACGACGTCTCGTATTTCCCTCGCTCTCGCATCGTAGCCATAGTTCACATTACCGTTTGCGTGTTCTTTTCTCAGCTCAAGCAGGACGGAAAGCGGGTCTCTGCCGCTGTTCCTTGCAAGTATCTTTGGGATGGCTTCGAGGGCATCGGCGAATGCGAGGATGGCGAGCTGCCGCTTCGTGGCGTCGGACATTGCGAACTTCCGAAGACGTAACGCAAGCTCGACCTCGACGGCGCCGCCGCCGGGCAGAACCTTCTTATTCAACGCTTTCGCCACCGCATATAAGCCATCGTTCACCGCCCTTGCAAAGTCGGAGAGCGTGTGCTGCGCACCGCCTCGCAGGAAAATCGTGACGCTTTTCGGGTTTGTGCCTTTTATGAAGACGAAGGTAGATTTGTCTGGAAACTTGACCTCCTCGACCCATTCCGCATACCCAAGATCGTTCTCGCTTATCTCGCTTACGTTCGTCACGATTCTTGCGTTCACAGCTTTCGCAATCCTCTCGAGTATTTGCCCAGTGGGGACGGCGTGGATTGCGACCATGCCGATTTTCAATAGCATCCTGCCGAGGCGCTTGTCTATGAGACGTCTTGAAATTATGACATCGGCGCCTGCCCCTCTTATTCTCTCGACTTTCTCCCTGAGGATTTCACGCTCGTATTCCGCTTGCAGAAGCATGTCTTCAAGGCTTTTCACTCTTGTGGAGTAGAGATAATGAGAGGCGAACATGCCTTCTTCGGGCTTGACCGTAAGTGGAGCGTCAATAACCGCCACCCGGACATTTTCCACTCTTTTTGGCATGTCCTCATGTAAGAAGCTTTTTTCGACGATTATACCTCTGAAGAGTGTAGTGGAAGCTGCTTCTTTACCACTTTTCCTTGCGATGTGCACGTCTTCGGGATTTGCTTCCTTTTTCCCGCCGTCACTTATGATTTTCACTGCTTCTACAACGACTCTGGAAAGTTCCTCTGCCACTTCCAAGTATTTTGTGTCGATGGCTGTTCTCGCAACCTTGTAGAGAATTTCGTCGGTCGCCTCGAATGCTAACTCCTCCAAGATTTCCAGAGCTTTGTCCACAGCCATTTTGTAACCGTCGGCGATGATGTTTGGATGTAATCCTACACCAACGAGTTTCCTTGCCTCGTTAAGAAGTTCGCCAGCAAGGACGACCGTCGTTGTCGTGCCGTCGCCAGCGTCGTAGTCCTGCGTCTTTGAAAGCTCTCTGAAAAGGATGGCGACGGGGTGCTTCGCTTTGAACTGCATGAGGTCAAAGCGTTGCATTATCGTTTTCCCGTCGCTGCTTATTATGAAATTGCGACCTTCGTCCTCGACAAGCATTTTTTGCAAACTCCGAGGTCCGAGCGTCGAAGCCAAGAAGTCAGAAAGCTCCTTCGCAACGACAAAAGAGCTCTCACGCAGCTCCTCCGCGTGAATCCTCTCCGGCTCGCCCTGCAGGACTTTCAGCGGCAACTTGACTGGCTCCATCCGTTTTAAATTTCGCACGTCGACTTATATGCGTTGCGGTCCGCTGCAAACGGTTGATTCTCGCAACGCCACGGCGTCGCCTTACGCCTTAGCGGTATGACGAGTAAAAAATAAAACCCAAAGGCTAGGTAGGGCTATGCACCCAGGATTTGGGACTCGCCGCCGGTGGCGATGCCAAGAGCTTCTCTTATCTGCTGCTGGAGCTGCTGGAAGCGTTTTTGCATCCGCTCTTCTTGCCGCTCAAGCGTCTTGAGTCGGAGGTCATAGGTCTCTTTCTTATCCGTCAAGTCCTCTTTCACCTCAGCCTTGCTCGCTTTTATCATGAGTTCGCCGACATTTCGGTAGATGATGGCATCATCGCTGAGCTTTTCTAACTCGTCCAGCGCGAACTCCACATCCTTGAGCATCGCCTCTACCTGCATTTTCTGCCTCGCTATGGCTTGTAATTGCATCTGGAGCTGCTGGAGCTGCATCAGTTGATTTTGCACTTGCGGGGGCAATTCTGCGCTCATAACAACTCTCCTACGCGGTTACACAGCTCCTGCTTTGACAAGGAGCCTCTGACCAAAGGAATGCCTCCGTGATATATAAGGTTTGCGAGACGGCGCAGTGCATTTCTAATGGCAAGACTTCATTATTTTGATGCGGCTGGGGGCGTTGTTCAGCTCGGGGAAAGATGGCACGCTCGCATTATACGAGGCGATGCGGCGGCGGGGCTATGAGGTAAAATGCCTTATCACTGTGGAGAGCGAGAATCCACACTCCTTCATGTTCCATACGCCGAATGTGCATCTTACGAGGTTGCAGGCTGAGGCGATGCGGCTGCCCCTCGTCGTAAGGGCAACCGTCGGTAGGGAAGAAGAAGAGCTTGAGGATTTGCGAGATGCGGTGCGAGCAGCTGTTGAAAACTTCGGGATTGAAGGCGTGGTTGCGGGCGCTGTCCTTTCGAGTTATCAAAGGAAGCGGATTGAGGAAATATGTGAAGAGCTGTCTCTTGAAGCAGTTCTTCCTCTGTGGGGGAGAGACCAAAAAGAGCTGCTTGCGACCTTGCTCGATGAGGGTTTTGAAGTGATATTCACGGCGGTTGCCGCATACGGCTTCGACAAGAGTTGGCTCGGTGCGAGACTTGACGAGGAGCGGGTGCGGCGGCTTCTCGCCCTCAACGCCAAATATGGAGTGAGCATAGTCGGGGAGGGCGGAGAGTTCGAGACTCTCGTTCTCGATGCCCCGCCGTTCGAAAAGCGTCTCAAGATACTCGAATTTGAAATTCTTGAGGAAGGTGCGCACGCCGCAAGGCTCGTCGTCAAGAAAGCAACATTGGTAGAAAGCCATAGTTAGCCGACGCCGTTAGAGCAAAGCTCTACAGCCGCTCCAGCTTTGCTTATTCCCGCCATTACCCACGCCCCCGCGACCAGGCTGCTCCACCCACCGCAGCATCGCTTATGCCGCCGCTACGCCAAGCCAACGGTTTCACAAGCTTTAACGATGTCCTTGCCCTCGATGAATACAAAACCGTGTTCAGCGGCGTAGGCTTTTGCGTCCTTTTTCGAGAGCGCCATGCCCGTGCTGGCGTCAAGCATCTCACAAATCACCATCGCAGGCGTGACGCCCGCAAGCATCGCAAGCGCAACCGAAAGCTCGGTCTGCCCCTGCCGCTCTTTTACGAGGCGGTCTGCGGACCTTAAGATCGCAACGTGCCCTGGCGTCCTGAACTCCGCACTGAAGTCGTAGCGCTCGCCATTTAAGACGCTACGCACTGCCTCCCCTATCTTCCTAATAGTCAAAGCTCGGTCTCTATCGGTTATGCCCGTAAACGTCGCCCTGTGGTTGACCCATAGTGAAAACGAAGATCGCTTATCGTAGGGGACATCGCCCTCGCGCTCCACGAGCCGTTTCACCGCCAAAAACCTTTCACCCACACTACCCAACACGTCGCTCACAAAAGGAAGTCCCAGTCTCTCAGCGGCGCCGCCGTGAATCGCCACGCAGACCAATCCTCCACCGTCCCTGCGGAGGCGTGCCACATCGGCGGGCATCGTCGCCAGTGCCGGCAGCGCAAGATCGGTCTCGCCCTCGCGGTCGTCGGCGTCGTATATCAGCACCATCCTGCCCTCTCTTATGCTCTCGACAGCTGCCTTTACCACCTCAGGCAACCTCTTTGACATTTTACGTCTTACCTCCCACATGCCCTCTCCCTTTTCCATGCTTAACCCGCTCAGCTTAACATAATCTTCACTCGCAGCTCGTCGCCGTCTTCGAGTCCGAGTTTCTCCCTGAGATTGACTGGCGAGATGATTTCGACGACGTTATCGGGGTAGTGCGTCCGCTCAGGAATGACCACTGCGCACTGCACGCCGTCGCAGCCGTCCCGTAGAATCTCGCAGAAGAAGCACTTGCTGCCGCCAAACGTCCTGCCCTCAGCGGTGAAGCTCTCGATTTTTATCCCACTTCTGGCGTCGAGCCGCCGCCGCAGCACGACGCTCCCGTCCCTTAACAGCAAATTGAGCGTCCCGGGGTAGGGGACGAAGCCCAGCTTCTCCCTGAACTGCCGCACGTAGCCCTCCCGGGAGACGTAGTAGCGCCCCTCGCCCAGACCCGAAACCACGCTGCCAACAAGCTCCACACTCTCGTTGCCCTCCATCCCTGAGAATATCCTTTGATATTCTTCAAATTCGCTCTTCAAAAGGTCTATACCTTTTTCCGTCACAACGATCCACTGCCCGTCGGCTACAATATCTCTACGTATTAGCCCTTCCCTTTCAAGCTCTTGTAATCTTCGTGAAGCGGTCTGCATGCTCGTCTCAAGCACCTTTGCGAACTCTGCCGATGAGATTTTCAGCGGGCGCTCCATGGCGCCGAGGAGCGCTAATTTCCTCAACGCTGCCGTCTTCCCCTCACCCATGGTCCCATCTCAGATTTGAGATATATCCCAATTTTGGGGACTAATATTTAAAGCTTGCTCTTTGAACTGGTTACCGCCGAGGCGTAACATCTATAAAATGTCGCTAAGAGGACCACCGATTTCAATCGGTGGATGAATTAAAGTTTAAAAACAAAGTCTTTCTGAAAGAAAATGTGCCGCCCGTCAAAAGAC
>QMVQ01000101.1 GCA_003661185.1 Candidatus Alkanophagales archaeon
ATTTTGTTGTTGAGCGTGTGCTCAAGCTCTAACATTTTGACAACATCGTCGAGCATGCCGATCTCGTCCGTGAGTTCTAAAAGCGTGCGCACCTCTCCATCAAAGACCTTGGGGATGGAATCCACATACTGCGGCTTGTAAGCAGCTTTGATGCCATCGCTTCTGAGTTTTTCGAAGTAAGCCTGCAGCTCTGAACCTGCAAAGCTCTTTACGACCTCATCCCAGCTTGCCTTCTCCTTGCCGAGATTAGGCTTTAACACGCCTGAGAGTATTTTGACAGCGGTGCTTTTTCCGATGCCGTTCTGCCCGATTATCCCGATGACTCGCCCCTCTTTTGGAATCGGCAGCCCGTAGAGGACGAAGCCGTTCTTGCCGTAACGATGAACCTCTCCGCCTTTCAGCTCCTCAGGCAAGCCGACTATCGAAATCGCACCGAACGGGCATTTTTTAATGCAAATCCCACACCCCTCGCAAAGCTCTTCCGAAATTACAGGCTTGCCGCCATCATCGAGCACTATAGTTTCTTTGCCAGTCCTGACCATCGGGCAGTATTTCAGGCACTCCTGCGAGCATTTTTTCGGCTGGCACTTCTCACGCCGTAGAACTGCGATTCTCATTCCAACACCTGCCGCCGGTAAATTAAAAGAAGCCCCCGCCGGGATTCGAACCCGGGTCCGCGGCTCCGGAGGCCGCAAGGATATCCACTACCCCACGGAGGCTGGCTTTTGGCTGTGGGTTCGTAGTAACCAATGTCATTTAAGCGTTATGAGAAAATAAATCTGATGCATGAGTTTTCAACGATGGCGGAGGTCGTACGGGTCGTGGAAGAAGAAGCTCGGCGGCGGAACGCAAGGGTCAAAGAGGTGCGTTTGGAGGTTGGCGAGCTCTCCTTCCTTTGCGAGGAGCAGTTGAGGTTTGCGTTCGAGGTGTTGGCTGAGCAGTCGGACGTGCTGAGAGGCTCGAAGCTCGTCATCGAGAGCGTCAAGGCTGAAATTAAATGTGAGGGGTGCGGCTACGAGGGCGGCGTGCGCTACGCCGACGACTTCGCCTACCACTTCAGCCCACCGATCCTCCAATGTCCGGAATGCGACGGCTTCGACGTGCGCATCGTGAAGGGACGAGGCTGCATAGTCAAGGAAATCGTAATAATAACGTCATGATGTTCCTTAGTAGCGGCAGTCGTTAAACCTTAACGAGCGTGACGAACCTGGAATGGCATCACGTCCTCGAATCCAAAAATACATTTTGGTATTTTATTTGATAAGCCTGCTGGACCATGTCCGTCACCTACACATTTCGCGGCGTTATTCGTTTTCACTTCGAAATTGTCGAAGTATATGGCGAGAAACAGATTGAGTCCCCTTTAGTACATCCAGTATCCGACATCAATAATCCATTTCTGAAGCCACCTGAGCCTCGACGGTAGGAGCTTTTTCACGGGCTCCTCGTAATTTCCGACGACAAACGTCGCCTTCTTGCTTTGGCGATTACGACCTCCTCACCAGCTTCAAATCTTCGGGAACGAGGAATGCGCTAACGTCATCGAGAAATAAAGAAAATAGAGGGCGTGGAGCAGGTGGACACGTATCTTGTCCTCAAGACGATAAAGGGGGAATATACGGCTTTGGACTTGGTTTGGCGTCTTCGACGCTCGTGTTTTGCTGCTCACGCCTCGCATGCTCGATAGTCGCATCGACGAGAAGATTAAAACTTCAGAGACGAATGTTTAATGATGAAAAAGAAATTCGTCAAGGACCTCAGAGAGGGCGAGGATGTGGATGATTTCTTTTTAGTTGTAGGGAAGGAGTTGCGGGAGTTCAAGACGAAGCCCGGCATTTTTCTGCAGTTGAAGCTCATGGACGGTACCGGAAGCATAACTGCGAGGTGCTGGGAGGGGGCTGAGGAGGTTTCTGCACTCGTGAGCGTCGGCGACGTCGTACAAATTAAAGGCACTGTTGAGTCTTTCCAAGACGAGCTTCAAATAATCTTCGAGCCTTACGACATAAGCAAATGCGACGAGCTTTCGCCGCGGGATTTATTGCCGAAAACTGAGAAAGACGTGGATGGTTTGCTTTCCGAGATACGAGCGACGACGCTTTCTTTCGAGGACGAGCATTTGCGGCGGCTCGTGCTTTCGTTTCTCGACGACGAAGCCTTCGTTGCGAAGTTCAAGACGGCACCCGCCGCCAAAACGTATCACCACCCCTACATCGGCGGGCTTATCGAGCATACACATGCAGTCATGAAAATCTGCGACTTGCTCGCCGAACTTTACGGCGAGCTTGACAGAGACTTACTGCTCACGGGCGCCATCCTGCATGACATCGGCAAGATTCGGGGCTACGAGTTTGAAAACATTATTGACGTGAGCGTGGAGGGCGGGCTTGTCGGGCACGTCCTTCTCAGTCTCGAAATGCTGAACGAGAAGCTCAAAGAGCTTTCAAGCTTGGGCTTGGGGCTGCCGGAGGAGCTTTGTTTGAAGCTGCGGCACTTAATCACAAGCCACCATTGCCATCGAAAGTGGGGCTCGCCGATAGAGCCGAGGTTCGCAGAGGCGAGCGCCTTGTGCTATGCGGACCTCCTTGATGCGAGGGTTAATGAGTTTTTGCGTGCGCAGAGCGAAGCTTTGCAGCAGCGAGAACAGCGGGAGGGCGAGGGCGTATGGAGCGACTTCAGCAAAAGCCTCCGCACTTTCCTTTACCTCGGAGCAAGCAGTAAGGACGAAGACGGCGAGGGGGAAGAGTGATTTAGTAATACCGACAATGCAAAATTAAATGGAAGAAGCGAGCATTTTAAGCCAGATAAGGTTGCCTGACCTTTTTAGTGTGCTCAATGCCCTTTTGGGATTTTCCGCGATACTCTGGGCAGTCATAGGCATGAAAGAAGCTTTACTTTTAATCCTGCTCGCAGCGCTCTTCGACGGTATAGACGGCGCCGTCGCACGTGGCTTCGAGCGCTCCGAGCTCGGTTTGTTTCTTGACTCCTTCGCAGACCTAATTTCCTTCGGCGTGGCGCCATCTTATATCGTCTACGTGGCGTTTCCGCACACGCTTACGTGCGTGTTCTGTGGCGCTTATGTCACGTGCGGAATGCTTCGCCTCGCCCGGTTCAACGCCACGTCTCTGAGATTGAGTATTGAGGGTTTTGAAGGCTTGCCGATAACCGCCGCTGGCATGTTTTTGTCTTTGTTGCTGCTGGCGGTTCCGCGCTTTGACGATTTCATCCTTTTCGTCGTCGTGCTTTTGATGGCAGTTCTGAGCGTCTTGATGGTTAGTAGGGTGAAATATCCAAAAGTTAATGGCGTCCCGCAGGCGTGCGGCGGCGCTCTTATCCTCATTCTTTTTGCGTTTTATGCATTCTCACTACCGCTTTCCTATCCGTCCGCAGTCCTTCTTGCATTAATAAGCATTTATGCGTGCTTACCTCTCTTGGGGAAGTGAAGTGAATGTCGGGGGACGTTTCCGATAGGGATATTGCGGTCTTCGAGGCGGGAATAAAGCTCGGGGCGCTCTATCACCAGTTCATTGGGACGCCGCTGAGCCTTAAGACTATAAAGGTGGTTGAGAACGCCATTACGAGGAGTGTCTCCTTGCAACCCTACGTGAAAGCCGTTAAAGTTGAAATAAATCGGGAAAAAGTTAGAGAGCGGACGACGAGGTTCGGTTACTGCGAGCTTTGCGGCGATATGCTCGACGTGTGGCTCGTCGTCGAGTATCGGGGCGTTGAGGTGCGAGCGAGGCTGAAATTCGATGGAGAATACCCGCTGATGTTTTTGGAGAGTGTGAGCGCCGCTGAGCCGTAAAGCGTAAAGCCGTGAGCCGCTCGTGGTGAGCGAGGTGGCATAATGTGAAGCGGCTTGTGGAAGTTAAGAGTTTCGAGCCGTTGGAGCCTTACGAGCGGTTGAGGTGATGTTTCGGATTTGACAACATAGTTACGTCCTGCCCAAGGCTCTTGGGTCAGTTATTTTTCCTCTAATGGCACTCGCTGCCGCAGTTTCAGGACTGCAGAGGTAGATTTCGGCATTGTTGTTGCCCATGCGACCTTTGAAGTTGCGGTTTTGTGTTGAAAGAGCGACGTCGCCGTCTGAAAGGGCGAACGTCCGTCCTATGCAAAACGAGCAGCTCGGCGGCACGAGCATGCCGCCCGCCTTCAAGAAAATCTCAACGAACCCCGCCTTCAATGCTTCGAGGAGCACTCTGCGGGACGCCGGGCATACGATTAATCTCACACCGCTCGCTACCCGCTGCCCCTTCAGAATTCGGGCGGCAGCCTGTAAGTCCTCAAGCCGCCCGTTCGTGCAAGAGCCGATGCAGACGACGTTCACCTCCAACCCTTCGACTTCAGAAACGCTTTTCACATTCTCGACACGGTGCGGGCACGCCACTTGCGGCTCCAGCTTCTCAGCTTCGATTACAAGCTCATCCGCATATCCCGCATCGGCATCAGGCTTAAGCTCACGAAACTCGTGCTCCCGCCCGTGTCTCCTTAAGAACTCCCGAACTCGCTCGTCAGCGGCGCAAAGCCCGCATTTCGCTCCAACTTCGACCGCCATGTTCGAAAGCGTCGCCCTCGCCTCCACGCTCATTCTCTCAACGGCGTCGCCTGAAAATTCAACGCTCATGTAGGCAGCGCCGTCCTCGCCGATTTCCCCTATAAAACTGAGGAAAATATCCTTTGAAGAGACGTGTGGCGGAGGCTCGCCCTCCACTATGACTTTGAAGCTCTCAGGCACTTTCACCCAAGTTTTCCCGAACGCAAGGATGGCGGCGACATCCGTGGAACCCATACCTGTGGCGAATGCTCCAAGGGCACCGTGTGTCGTGGAGTGCGAGTCCGCACCCACGATTATCTTGAGCGGCGCCGCAAAATTTTCAAGAATTAGTTGATGGCAGATGCCGTCGCCATTCTCAAAGAGCATTATGCCGTTTTCCTCGGCGAACCTCCGCATGAAGGCGTGGACGTTCGCAGCCCGCTCCGAGGGCGGCGGCGTCGCATGGTCGCAAATTGCCACAACCTTCGAGGCGTCGAAAACCTTACGGACGCAAAGCTGTTCCATCTGTTGAATCGCCAGTGGCAGCGTTCCATCATGCGCAAACACCAAGTCCACGTCGAGCGTCAGAATCTCGCCAGTCTCTACGTCCCTCCCGAGGCGGGCGCTCAAAATTTTTTCTACCAACGTTTTACCTCTCTTGCTCATCTTCACACCTCTTCTCTTCCATCCCAAAACTCATTTCAAAAATGTCAGAGCTAAGAAAAAGTCTCAGGACCTCTTTCACCTTCACATCCCTCCCCACATCCTCAGAATCCACCCTCACAACCACCCCCCTCAAATCTCCATCAAACTCGCCCACAAGTATCTTCGGCAAATCACTGTTCTTAAAGCCCTCCACGAGCACGAAGTCGAAGCCCTGCGCCTCGAACTCCTTAAGCAGCTCCTTTAGTCCCTTTTTCCGCTCAACACGCAACATCTTATCTCTTTTTATTTCTACGCCCACGACGACGCTTGCTCCCGCGTCAAAAATGCGGTGCGTGTCCTTACCCGGAACGTCAAGCTCTTGCGCATGCTTTATACATGCTACCCGCCCGTAGCTCCGCAACTCCGAAACTAAACGCTCTATGAGTGCGGTTTTCCCCGAGTTCTTCTTCCCGACGACGCTTATGACTTTCATGCTCCGTATGGTCAACTACCACCCGTTAAAACGGGTGGCTTGCAGGTGGTCTCATGCAGGCAATCAGCGACCCCTACATAAGGCTAGTTGACAACAGCCCAACCCCCGAGAGCCAGCTCTCGAAGATTCAGGGAGGCAACATAATCAGCATTGTGCTGGAAGCCGCAGCTAACGCATCTAAACAACGCTTGACTCCTTCGATTCTTTTTGTCAACAGTTCCACAGCGAGGGCATCTCTGAGAAGTGTATTCGGGTTCAACGTGAGCTACTGGAATCTCCTTCTCCAAGCACTTGTACTCAATCATCTGCTGCAACTTTCTAAAAGCCCAACTGTGGAAAGTGGCGTTGTGGCTTTTCCTATGGTTGGCATTCTCTCTAATCCCGTCAAGCTTCTCCATCACGACGAAGTCTCTTCCAACCACCAAGGAGTTGACGAAAGCCCTGCTTACCTGATGCAGCACGGTGTTGACCCATCTCCGCTCCCTTCCGCTAAGCCGTTCAAGCCTCCTCTTTGCAGAGGAGGTGCGCTTGAGCTGGAGGGAGCGTCTAAG
>QMVQ01000102.1 GCA_003661185.1 Candidatus Alkanophagales archaeon
ATGCTCCACTACGCCGCCTACATCAGAACTCTCACTACTTTTCTCTAAGACTCTCTTGATAACCCTCTTTAAACCCCTTATAAACTAGAATTATAAAACCGTATAAAAAATCAAAGAGCTTGCAAACGCCATCGACTCGTGCATTGCGGGAAAATAAGGTGTGAGTGTAACTGTCAAATAAATAATCGACCCAACAATCAACAAATCAATTACGTGATTTCTATCCGCTCTTTCTAACATCAGTGCGCTTTTTATAACTATTGCAAAAGCTATTGCTGCAATTATCCATGGTGTAGCAAATGTAATGAATATCGTTACTCTGCTTATTATTATACCGTCCACTTAAGGTTTTTGCTGCAAAGTATTGAAAAAGGAGAAATTAATTATGCGGCTGAGATTATGTCGTGGAGCTTCGATATTTGGGGTGGTATTTTTTGAGAATGTTCGGGTCTATACGTTTCAGCTCACCCTCCGGGAACATCGTTAAGAGGTCCCAGCCAAGGTCAAGTGTCTCATCAATCGTCCGCTCCTCGTAGCGTCCTTGAGTTACGAAACGCCGCTCGAACTCGTCGGCAAACTCCAAGTATTTTCGGTCTCGTGGCGTCAACGCCTCTTCGCCGACGACAGCGACGAGCTCCCTCATGTCCCGACCCTCGGCATATGCCGCATACAGCTGGTTTGAGACGTCGGCGTGGTCTTCTCTCGTGCGCCCGGCGCCTATGCCCTCTTTCATCAGCCTCGACAGCGACGGCAGCACGTCCACCGGCGGGTAGATACCACGGCGGTGTAAGTCTCTTGAGAGCACGAACTGCCCCTCAGTGATATAGCCCGTTAGGTCAGGGATTGGGTGCGTGATGTCGTCGTCAGGCATCGAAAGTATCGGAATCTGCGTGATTGAGCCCTTCTTGCCACGAATTCTGCCAGCACGCTCATAGTTCGTCGCCAAGTCGGTATACATGTAGCCAGGGTAGCCACGCCGCCCCGGGACTTCCTCACGCGCCGCCGAAATCTCACGGAGAGCCTCGCAGTAATTCGTCATGTCGGTAAGGATAACAAGGACGTGCATGTCGTATTCGAAAGCCAAGAACTCCGCAGTCGTCAGCGCCATCCTCGGCGTGATGATCCTCTCAATCGCGGGGTCGTCGGCGAGGTTCATGAACGCCACGATTCGCTCGATGGCGCCGGTGCGTTCGAAGTCCCGCATGAAGAAGGAAGCTTCCTCGTAGGTGATGCCCATCGCAGCAAATACGACGGAGAACGGCTCTTCCGTGCCGAGAACTTTTGCTTGCCTTGCGATTTGCGCCGCAAGGTCATTATGCGGCATGCCCGCACCCGAGAATATCGGCAACTTCTGACCGCGAACGAGCGTGTTCATGCCGTCTATCGTGGAGATGCCGGTCTGTATGAACTCTCTCGGATACGCACGGGCTGTTGGGTTGATGGCGGCGCCCGTGATCGGGAGTCTGTCCTCTGGGATTATCTCGGGACCGCCGTCTATCGGGCGTCCGAGCCCGTCGAAGATGCGACCGAGCATGTCTTGCGAGACCGCCACCCGCATGATGTCGCCGGTGAAGCGGACCCTTGTGCTTTTGGTGTCGATTCCGGAGGTGCCTTCGAAGACTTGGACGATTGCGAGGTCGCTTCTCGTTTCGAGCACTTGTCCTGTTTTCTCCTCGCCGTCGGGCGTGAGGATCTTGACGACCTCACCATAGGAGGCGCCCTCCACACCTTCCACAATCACCAAGGGTCCTGAGACTTCGGAAATCGTCGTGTATTCCCGTGCGGAAACGTCCACGCTCATATTCCCACCTCTTTATTCCTCCCTCAACTTCTTAAACTCCTCATGCAAGGCGCTCATCAAGTCCTCGAATTTCTGCCTGAACTCCTCGTTCTTCACGTATTTCATCCGCGCTATCTCGTCCTTTATCTTCATCTCTTGTATCTTCTCCACCCGCACGCCCACATCTATCGCCTTCTGCGCCTCTTTGTGGAACTCCAAAATGACCGTTCCCATAAGATACATCTTCTCAAGCGGGCAATAAGAATCAACCTCGTGGTAGGCGTTCTGCGCAAGGAAGTCCTCCCTGACCATCCTCGCAACCTCCAGAAGCTCCCGCTCCCGCTCTGGCAGCGCATCTGCCCCGACGAGTTGCACGATCTCCTGAAGTTCCGCCTCCCTCTGTAGAATTGCCATCATTTCGTCCCGCTGCGTGTTAAAGTCTTCGGCGACGTTCTTCACATACCACTCCCGCAAGTCGTCAACGTATAAGGAGTAGCTGCGCAGCCAATTTATCGCCGGGAAGTGCCTGCGGTCCGCGAGTGACGAGTCGAGCGCCCAGAAAACGCTCACCACACGCAGCGTGTTCTGCGTCACCGGCTCTGAGAAGTCGCCGCCCGGCGGCGAGACCGCACCGACGACGGTAACCGAGCCGAGGCGCTCGTCGGAGCCCAGAACCTTGACCCTGCCAGCACGCTCGTAGAACTCTGAAAGACGAGCTGCAAGGTAAGCAGGGAAGCCTTCCTCACCAGGCATCTCCTCAAGCCTGCCTGAAATTTCCCGCATCGCCTCCGCCCATCTTGAAGTGGAGTCTGCTTGAATGGCGACGTCGTAGCCCATATCTCTGTAATACTCAGCGAGCGTGATTCCAGTGTAAACCGACGCCTCCCGTGCGGCGACTGGCATGTTCGAGGTGTTTGCGATGAGCGTCGAACGCTCCATGAGCGACTCCCCAGTGTAAGGGTCAATAAGCTCTGGGAAGTCCTCAAGAACTTCTGTCATCTCGTTGCCACGCTCACCGCAGCCGATGTAAACGATGACCTGCGAGTTCGCCCATCTCGCAAGCTGGTGCTGCATGACCGTCTTCCCGGTGCCGAAGCCACCCGGAATGGCGGCGGTGCCGCCCTTTGCTATCGGGAAAAATGTGTCGAAGATGCGCTGCCCCGTCAGCAAAGGCTCCGCCGGGTCCAGCTTCTCCTTGTAGGGGCGTCCCCGCCGCACCGGCCAGCGCTGCTTCATTGTCAGCTCCTTCTCCTCCCCGTCTGCCTCCACGACGGCAATGACGTCGTTCACCGTAAACTTCCCCTCTTTTATCTCCACGAGCTTCCCACTAACACCCGGCGGCACTAAGACCTTGTGGACGATAACTTTCGTCTCGGGAACTTCGCCGAGGATATCGCCGCCCGTCACGGGCTTCCCCTCCTCGGCGACGGGCTTAAAATCCCATTTCGCCTCTGGGTCGAGCGCCGGCACGTCTATGCCCCGAGTGATGTAATCCCCCGCCTTGCTTTTTATCACGTCAAGCGGTCGCTGCACGCCATCGTAGAAGTTCTTCAAAATTCCGGGTCCAAGCTCGACAGAAAGCGGCGCTCCGGTCCTGAAGACCGGCTCGCCAGGCTTAAGACCCGTGGTATCTTCATACACCTGAATATATGCCCTATCGCCTTCCAGCCGTATAACCTCGCCGAGCAGCCGCTCCTCGCCGACCCTTATAACCTCATACATCTTACTTCCTTTCATCTGCTCCGCCACGACGAGCGGTCCCGCAATCCTTATCATCACGCCCTTCTCCTCAGCCACAACAACACCCCCTACTTTATCACAATGCCAACAGCCCGCCTCGTGAGTTCACCTATCATATCCACTTTCTCAATCGGACCTTTCTTGTCGGGAATCTCCACGATTATCGGAGCTACGCTCTTCTTCCTTGCATTAATCTCTTTTATTGCATTCCTGTTCCGCTCTGCAAGCCGCTCCGTCATTATGATTATGGAGACGCCTTCCTTCTCCAGTCTGTTGAGCAGTTCTGAGATGTCCTCGTCCTCCGATGCTTCATACACACGCTCAATGCCCGCAAGCCTGAAGCCGGTTGCGGTGTCCGGGTCGCCAATAACTGCAAGCATCTCGCTCACCTGAACAATACCTCAGCGACCTTGTCCCTTATGGAGGCGGAAAGGCGTTCCAGCCTCTTTTCGAAGGTATTGTCCACCGAGATTTTGCCGTCTTTGGTCCTGACGATGACGCCGCCGATGCTTTTCGCTCGCTCTTCTGAGAGAGTCAGGTGGGCGCCGATTTCTTTTGAGATTTCGTCTAGGGTACTCTTGCTGATGAGGCGAGCGTCGTCCTCGCTGAGAATAACTTCGAGATCGCCGCCGCCGGCGCTCGCCGCCGACGCCTTTATCAGCCCTTTCAGGATGTCGTCGTATTTATGCCCGCCGAGCCCCCTCTCCTTTACTATTTTTATCTGCCCGATGGCTTTGTCCATCGCATCCTTTATCAGCTCCTCCTGCGCCAGCCATCTCCTCCTGCGAGCTTCGAGCCTTGCGGTCTGGATGCGGCGCCGCTTCTCGGCTTCCGCACGCCGCGCCTCCTCTTCCAAAGCCCTTTTCTTACTGCTTTCAGCCTCAGCCCGTGCGTCTTCAATGATCTTCCTCGCCCGCTCTCTCGCCTCGTTTAGAATCCGCTCCCGCTCTTTCTCCCCCTCCTCTCTTATCCTGTTAATAATCTCAGTAGCGCCCATAAGCCTCGCCTTCAGCTAAGTGATTCCTAAAAGCATTTTCAATGCGACGTCCACAGCGGCGTTCATCTTAGAAGAAGCGCTCTCCTTCAGCTTCCTTACTTCCTCTTCCGCCGCCGCCAAAATCTTCTCCTCCTCCGCTTTTGCCTCTTTCAGCTTTTGCTCCATTATTTCCTGCGCCTGCCGCTTAATCTCCTCCTTCGCAGCCTCGGCGATTTTCGCAACCTCCTGCTCCGCCTCTTTTATCATGCTCTCAGCTTCCGCTCTCGCCTCCTCTATCCTCCTCCTGCTATCCTCTTCCGCAGCTCTTATCTCTCTAAGCGCCTCCACCGCCATCAGTTCTCTCCTTTGAGGATGTTCATTATATTCTTTTTCTTTTGTTCCATTCCCGCCGCATTATAACGCAGAAACGCACAGCGAAGTAGAACTCGCCAAGCCCTCCCGTTTGGGCTTCCGGCGGTAGGAGTGTGAAAATCGCGCATCTCATGTTCAACTGCTTCCAGCACGGCTATATCCATCAAGCCTCTGCTATCAGCCCTTTTTTCCACGTCAACAGCTTTTCCTCCACAAAATACCTGAAAGTGCGGTCGATGAGCAGCGATATGAGCCCGAGGACAAGCATGTAGAGCATAAGTTCCGCCATCTTGTGATGCGGGTAAAATATCTGAAAGAGGCGGTAGCCAAGACCGCTGCGGCTCACGCCGAACATTTCGGCGGCGACGACGCACATCCAACCTATACCCATGCCGATACGGATGCCGGTAGCAATGAACGGCAACGCATATGGGAATGCCACTCTAAACATCAGGCTTTTCCTCTTACATCCCAAGACGAGTGCGGCGTCCACAAGGTCTTTGGGCACGCTTCTGAACCCTGCATACGTGTTTATCAGTATCGGAAAGACTGCTCCTATGAAGACGATGAAGCCTGCGGCTTGATGCGTCAGATGGAACCAAACAATGGCGAACGGCACCCATGCAAGCGGGGGTATGGGTCGCACTATCTCAATTAAAGGATCAGCAACCCTATCGGCGACACGAAACCAACCCGTGACGGCGCCTACTGAGACACCGACGAGCGCTCCGAACGAGACTCCGATGCTGAAGTGCAGCATGCTGATCACGATGTCCATAGGGAGCATTGTCCAGAGCCCGAGCAACGAGCACGCCACAAGATAGGGACTTGGCAAGACGAAGGGGTTGCGCACAACGTAATCCGATATTATCTGCCAGAACAAGACCGCCACGCATAGCGATATTATCTCCAAGATTCTGCCTTTGAGCGCCGTGATGTTCATCGTGACCTCCTCCCCTCACTGAAAGGGGCATCCGCCGGACGAGGTTGGGGAGTGTGGTTTACCGGAGGACAAACCGCTCCCCGTCGGGCTGGGTCACCACAGCCCCTACCATGAGCATGTAGCCCATGGCTCGTTTAAGTATGTTTTTGGCTCCGTTCACATCCGCATTGATCTGGTAGCCACACTCCTTACAGGTGAAAATCCCTTGAGAGGGTCTTTCTGTATTCATCGAGCCGCAGCGAGAACATTGCTTTGATGTGTTATATTCGGGAACTTCTACCACCACAATTCCTCTCTCAAGCGCCTTATACTTGATGTATTCCTTCAGTTTGTAGAACGGCATGGAATTGACC
>QMVQ01000103.1 GCA_003661185.1 Candidatus Alkanophagales archaeon
ATGGGCTATCAGAGGACCTGACTTGACTAGAAGCGAGGACTTAAAGGAGATGTATGCGAAGACAATAAGAATAATAGCATACCAGTACGAGGATCCTGTGGAAGCTGTACTTTCAAGAATAACTCCAGATAACCTAGAGCTTGTCCTCCTAGAGCTTGAAGAAATGAAGGGGAGTGTTGGGCACTACCTCAATCATGTTGCATTTGCCTTTGCAAGTTTCAAAAACCTTGGAGTGATCCCTTGGGATGTACATCATTATATTGATGAAACTATTAACATGATCATAGATCTACGCCTCAGGCTGCAAAATGGAGAGAAGATCACAACTGAGTTTGTAGAGAAGAAACTCAAGCCAATTAAGAAGATGTACATGAAACTCCTCAAGAAGTACGTAAGAAAAAAGAGGGGTGGTCATAAGTGAGTGAGAAGGAGAAGGTAGAACTCTACGATCTCGATAAGATAGAGAGTGAGTACCGTCAATTACGTGTTAGTGATGTTGAAGAGGTATTCACAGGCATAGTTGAGAGCGTTTATTGGCGTGTTGATCGGTTCGGAAATGATTGTTTATTCTTCAGAGTTAAGATACCGAGAAAGGGGACATTAGTCATAAAGTACACTAAATTATGGATTGGTGAACTAGCACGACATCTAAAATCTCTTGGATTCAAGAACTTGAAAGAGATTGAGGGCTGTCGGTTTGAATTTAAGTTAATGACTGCTAGTAGGGGATACCCAAGGCACATTCCAGTACGAAGACTTGACTCATCATTCACTACTGCTGATAAACTAATCGAAAAGGAGGGAGAGTAGATGGATATAACAGTTTTTGTGATGATCGTTGTTGCATGGCTTTGGGGTTTCACATTAGGGATTATCGTAGGATGGATATGGTATCGTCATGCAATTGAGACTTATATAAAGAAAATAATAGAGGATGAGGAAGAGGAATGAGAAGAATGGATGAGTATGAGGTACTGGATAGGGTGCTGAGGATAACGAAGAAGGAGAAGTATGCAGATAAAGTCAAGGAGGTCTATGACCTCACAAAGAAGATTGTGCTCAGGACTAACGAGATAGATGATGACGAGGCTAGGGAGGCTACCCTCTACGCTACGATAGGGTTCTTGATAGAGAAGGTCAAGGTCGGACTACCCGTGAGGATAACGATTCTTGAGGGTATAAAGTTCGAATTGTTGAGGATGTGGTCAGAACTCGATAGAGTAGCAGAAGAGAAGATACTGGGTGATATTCTTGGTCAGGAAGACTAGGGTAGTGAGTATCCAGCCCATGTACCGCTGTCCTTACTGTGGTAAGCGTTTCTTCAACTTCGTCAATCTCTTCACCCATGCCAAGTACAAGCACGATGTCATACTCCTATCCGGTGCTGAATACCGAGTGATCCTAGTGTGCCGTAGGCTTAAAGAGAGGGGTCATACATGGGTGACTTATAGTGATGTGTATGGAGTGTATAGAGAGATGTTCGATGATGTGAGTGGTAAGACACTTCGTAATCGGATAAGGTTCATACTGCACTCATTAACTAGGAAGGGGGTCATGGAGATGAGGCGTAAACACGATATAGTACAGTTCAGACTGAGGGAGTGAGGGATGAAGCTGTACGCAATTCTTGGTTGTACAACACTATTCCTACTCTCGGAATCGATGACCTTTATCGTGCTCTCATTAGTCCGAGGGTATAGAAGAGGCTGTGAAAAATTACTCCTCGATGAACTTGTGATTGTTGCTAGGAAAATGGCTATAGGAATAGGGATAGGACTAATAGCAGTAGTACTATGGGTTCTGGGAGTGTGAGGTGGTGAGATGAAGGCAGTCACAGTATACCTACAGATCTGGATGGTCAAGGAGATCGATAGACTAGTACGACAGGGAGTTTACAAGGATCGTAGTGAATTCATTAGACACGCTATCAGAGAATTGCTCAGGAGAGAGAGGGTAATTCCCTTTACGGATAGGGGTATTCCTAAATAAGATATCTTTTTTTCTCTCTTATGGTGATTATCATGCCTTACGAGGAATTGGTTATTCAAGTTATGGATCGGATAATTCAGTTAGCTAATTCACAAGTATCAAGAAAGATGTGGTATCAAGTAAAGAATGTCTGCCCAAAGAATCCCAAGTACGATGGTAGGAGGGGGAGACATACTCACAACGCTATACTCATTACTGTTGTCGTGCATATTCTAAGAGAACTGGGGTTTAAAGTAATGAAGAGGTACTGGGCTAAAGGCACAAAAACAAAATACTACTTCTTGATCGATTTGGATGAGCTTATGAACTCGTAGTACTTTTTTCTATATCCCCAACTTCTCAAGGAACTTCCCTAGTCTCCCCAATATACTCTCGATTATCCCGGGTCTAGCAACCTCTTCCTTCCTCAAAGCCTCTACATAGATGATTATCGTGTGGTCGTAAGTATCATCATCACTATAGGCATCAACATAGATTCTGCATGGTGATTCTGGAGTCTTAAAGAGTAGCCTACCACCCATCAAGTAACCCTCACCAGACAACCACTCATAACTAGCGTGAGGAAAGATCTGTGTCTCACCATATCTGAATCGAACGTGTACAAGATTGCAACATCCGGGCGGAAAGTAAGTAGCTAGGTATGTGATGTAGTCCTCCTCAACTTCTATACTTGTAGTTATGGGACTATCCTGTGGAGTACTCGATGGAACTGTCATTCTGGTCTGGTACAGCATTATCTACTCAACTCTCAACTTCCTTTTCTTCAATTCCTTCACTATGTATTCAAGAATCTTCTCTCTGGATCCTAAGAATTTCCCATCGATCTTGATAATCCTCCTACCTATGACTTCACCCTTCGGGTTACGGATTAGCATGTAGACTGTGTACTTGTTGTTAGACCATGCGATAGCATATATCTTATGGGTAGGTCCCGTAGACGACATACCCGACTCCCTCCATACTATCAGTACTATGATCATTCCTCAATCTCAACAGTACTGATGAAGTGAACTCTATCTCAAGTTTATAGTCGAAGTATATCCGAGTGGTCTTTGAACCATCCCAATAATGGCTTATCAAACCACCCCTAGAACCAATAGTAGAAGCATGATACCATCCTGCAGCATCTCCATTCTCATGTTGCCTAGCATATGATTGTGAGGCACCACCTTGGATTAACGAGATTAATGCATCGTCAAACATCAGGTTATCGTCTATGTAGATCTGGCATCTGACGTATGATATTCCTGATGGGTGGTAGACGTTTCCTGCTAGGTGCATTACTCTACCTCTACCCGTTACGTAAAGAAGCACTACTACATCTTCTGGTGGTGTATAGAGGTCGATTTCAGAAGTGAATGCTGTAACAGTACCGCCTACGTATACTGCCTCTGCTGATGGTGCTAGGATTCTGACTGCGTGTAGTTCTTGTGCCCTGATGTTCATGTTGACATTTTCTAGTGATTGGGTTGAGATGTCTATTGGGACTATTGCTGGGGATTCAGCTATGCTTATTGGGATGTTTAACCTTGCACTCTCAATAACCATCCCTCGCTGGTAGTCTGGATACCCTCTAGCCATTCACGACCACCTCTATACTTTGGCCCACCACGAGAACTTCAAATTGTCTGTTCCCGATGGTGGTGCAGTATCGAATGTAATTGTAATGTATGTATCGTCTACTGTTATTGTCTTACTTCCGTGTGCATCAGGAGTAAGGGGATCTACACCATACTTCGATGGCGTACTTACCAAACCATGCTCAATATTGAATGTTGTTGTAGTCCCATCACCACTGAAGACAGCTATCCCGCTATTCTCGAAGTGGTATGGGCATATTATCTTCGTCCTCGTACCATTATCTAGGACGCTTGCAAACCACCCACTAACTATGTTACCCCTTGCCCCGCTCACAACCTCGACGTCGTACTTTCCCGATGGTATGTCGAAAGAACTTATATGAAACTCATTAGCATTCCCATCGATAACGACCCCACGCTCAGTACCGCTACCGCACTGCATAATGCCGGTAAATTTGTTCCCCGACTGATACCCCCCGCCGTTCCGCTCCATTTTGACGAAGATGTAACTGTACTTGCCCATGAACGTGAAGATGTTCCCAGAGATCACGTTCCCCGAGTAATCCGGATTACCCAGCAGATGTATCCCGTTTTCAAACCCGTACCACCTCAGCCCTTCGGCGATCACACCGATGATATTGGCACTTTTAGTGATCTCAAGGAGGATGAAGTCCCCATCGCTGTAGAGATCACTGCTGCCGAAGACGTCCCTTATCCATATCGGTTTGTTGAAATCACATTCGGTTATGTGGATCATGGAGTGGGTGAACGGGTCAACACCCTTCGCAATGTGGATGTCTTCAACTGCACTCCCCGGCTCTAGTTCGATCACGTGGTCGTCGAAGTAGTTGACGAGTAGGGTACGTGGTGAGCCCGGATAAGCCCCCGAGCCGACGTACTCACCCTTCAACAACACTCCCTCTTTTACGGTCAGCTTACTGTACAGGTTGTACCTACCGAACTTGAGGAAAATGGTACCGCCATCAGATAGTGCATCTATTCCACCCTGTATCACTTCACTCGCATCATCGTCCTCATACCTTACTCTCCCACGCCAATCCTCAGCCATATAGACATCTCTATCCTTATAGACTGTAAAGCTGAATGGTTTTTTGAATGACAAGGGGTTTGACCTGTGCAGTCCTCTCCACAACTCTCCATACTCGAAGTCAATAGTGAGTCCTGCAGTATGCATTCTGCCTATGTCTTCCTTCCTCTCCATTCCAATCACCTATCTTTAAGATTGGAAAAAAGAATAAAAATCTATACTAGAGACTACTCAAGCTCAGCAGTGATCAGAAGGTATGCTTCTTTAGACTCTGTAGTGTTGGTATTGTTGTAGTAGAGGACTATACTATCCCCACCTTGGTATGAACTACTCATCTCATCTACGAACAGAACATCATCACCGACCCAGTACCCAGTGTATGGTGCTACTTTAGAGTTGCCGTAGTATAATGCTAAGTAGAGTTCTCCATTAGTGCCCGATGGAAACTTGATCTGAGTCTTGAGAATAGTGATCTTCATCCCAGCAGGGACAGTGAAGAGTTCAATAAATCCACTAGCACCAGCACTTGCGACTAGATGATATGGTATAGTGATCTTCATCTGTGGCTACCACTCTAGCTACTCTTCTGAATACTTAAACTATACGGTCTCAAGCTCAAGGACTAGGAATATCTCCCTACTGGCACCGTAGTTGTTGGTGATAGAGTACTTGAACGTACTACCCCTACCCAATTTCTTCTCTACTGGTGGGACTTGAGTATGGTATCCTTGGAGTATTCCAAGTGGGATGACTTCCCTAGTGAATGGGACATTATCAATCCAGAATGTGGCAGTGACATTCGATAGTGATGCATCGTTCTTCTCCACAGCAATTATCTTCCTTATGATGTAGTCCGCCTCTGGAGTATAACTGCCTTCAACAGTACCGCCAGCACTCACAGTCCCCACGTTAATCGTCTTGAAGACTATTTCACCCAAGTCAATCACCCTGTACGCTCGTACTTAGCAATAGTCCAGATGCTGAACGTCCAAGAATCACTACTTGCTGGAGACTGATCACTACCACTAATGTTCTTAATCCTAAGGCTTAGAGTATGATCGCCTTCAACTATGATTGGATATGGCTTCCATACCCAAGGCTCTTCGTTACTCGATGGCTCATCGTAGTTCACAAGACTATAGACATCAATACCCTCTCTTATAGTCTCACTCCAAATGAACTCTAGTGGACTGTTATCAATATACACTAGTAAGGCGAACATCCTAGGAGTGAAAGTACCACCACTCTTCTCTAGCATCAATAGTGAATCCAAAGTATACTTCTCAATCGTCTTAGGAGTTAATGACACAACTTCATTCTCATCGTCCGCAGCCCATGCTGTATCAGTCCCATGATCATAAGTACCGCTCAAGTACGTGATGTACTTCTTGGACTGTTCCTCGTATCGAGATGCATATGCACTCGGAATACTCTCTCCCGGGCCTAGCTGTAGCAATTCGCCTATGAGTCTCATGTAACTTCCACTAGCACCAGAGAATTCAAACTTAGTCTC
>QMVQ01000104.1 GCA_003661185.1 Candidatus Alkanophagales archaeon
GTGAGAGTTGCCGTCGGTTCAAATAACCCTGTAAAGATAAAGGCTGTGGAGCGGGCGTTCTCGCACTTCTACAATGCCGTCGTGGAGAGCGTCGCAGCGCCTTCCGGCGTCTCCCGCCAACCTCTCGGTGACGACACTATAAAGGGTGCGGTGAACAGGGCGACGTTCGCATTAAAGGCGACTGCGTCGGACCTCGGTGTCGGCATCGAGGCAGGGCTCTTCCCAGTGCACGGCACGCTCACTGGCTACGTCGACGTCCAATGGTGTGCCATCGCCGACCGCTATGGCAGAATCACGCTCGGTTGCGGTCCGGGCTTCGAGCACCCGCCACCCATCATAAGGAGGGTGCTTGAGGGCGTTGAGGTTGGAGACGCTATGGAAACGCTCACTGGCATCAGGGACATAGGAGCGAACATCGGCGCCGTCGGCTTCCTCACGAAAAGCATTCTCACACGAGAGACGATCACTGAGCATTGCGTCCTCATGGCACTTATCCCAAGGATAAACAAGGAATTGTATTGGTGAGTATTGGTGCCCCCTATGCTCTTTTGCGCATCCCGCTCGGCTCAATAATACCTACCGCTGCGGTGTAGTCTTGCCATCCTGCAACAAACCGCCCCAGCGGCTTTTAGTAAAGAATTTATTACACAAATACAAACAGAAAATTAAAACCAGATGTTCATCTCCTCTGGGAGGGTTTGAATTGCAGGATATTGATACCACGAAATACGTCATTCACGCTAACATCCATGCTGAGGGCGTGGTTGAGAAATCGGACGTCATAGGCGCAATATTCGGACAGACCGAGGGGTTGCTCGGCGACGAGCTCGACCTCAGGGACCTGCAGCGGAGCGGACGCATAGGCAGAATAGAGGTGAATATCGAGTCGAGGGGCGGGAAGTCCAGCGGCACCATCGAAATACCCTCAAGCCTCGACAAGGTCGAAACCGCAATACTGGCGGCGGCACTTGAGACCATCGAGCGGGTTGGCCCCTGCATCGCCCGCATTTCCGTCACGAGAATCGAGGACGTGCGGGAGACGAAGAGAAAGAGAATAGTGAACCGGGCGAAGCACCTCTTGCGGGAGAAATTTGACGAGGGCGTTGATAGTCAAGAACTGATGGAAGAAGTGAAGCAGTCGTTAAGAGTCGAAGAGGTTACATACTACAAAGGCTTGCCAGCAGGTCCCAACATCGAGGACTCCGACGCCATCATCATCGTGGAGGGGCGGGCTGACGTCATAAACCTGCTGAAATACGGCATCAAGAACGTGATAGCCGTCGAGGGCACGAACATTCCGCCTGTAATAAGTAAGCTCTGCAAGACGAAAACTGCTACCGCTTTCATAGACGGCGACCGTGGTGGCGAGCTGCTTCTGAAAGAGCTTATGCAGGTCGCAGACATCGACTACGTCGCAGTTGCGCCCGAAGGGAAGGGCGTGGAGGAATTGTCATACAAGGAAGTAATGAAGGCGCTACGCAACAAGACGCCAATAGAGCAGCTTGAATACCTCAGGGGGCGAAGGCTGCAGAGACGTAGGCGGGAGGAGTTTGTGGGGTTTGAGGTTTGGGAGCCTCAGGAAAACGATGCAGGCATGAAAGCCGACGTTACGCCTGCAGCAGCGACGGCAGCAATGGCAGCGACGGTTGCAGAAAAACGGCTGAGCTTCAGCGAGCACTTAAGAGAGCTGAACGGCACTTTTAACGCAAGATTCCTTGACGCCGCCGGGAATGTCGTTCGAGAGGTGGCGGTGCGGGACCTCGTCGAAGAGCTGAAGAGCGCTGACGCTGCAGTCAAAGGCATCGTCTTCGACGGTGTGGTCACGCAACGCATCGTGGATATAGCTGCGGAGAAAAACTTAGAATACATAGTCGGCATGAAGCTCGGTAGTGTCGTGAAGGTTCCCGTCTCGCTAAAAATCATGACGAGTGCTGACTTGAAATGAGGCTCGCGCACATCTCAGACACGCACCTCGGCTTCAGGCAGTATAACCTGGAAGAGCGAGAGCAGGACTTCTACGACGCTTTCGCCGAGGCTGTCGAGAGAGCTTTGGAAGAGCGTGTTGCTGCATTCATACACGCCGGCGACCTCTTCGACACGCCACAGCCGCCGATACGTGCGCTGCACGTGTTCAAAAATTGCATCCGTCGTATAAGGGATGCCGGCGTGCGGTTTTATGCGGTGCTTGGCGATCACGACACGCCGAAACGCCGAGGCATGCCGCCGCATACCCTTTTTGACATCCACATCCTCGGCACGAACGGAACGCTGCAGCATACCATCCTGCGTGAAAGCGGCGAGGAAGTGCTGCTGGCGGGCATTTCGAACTTGAAGGGCAGGAGAGTGCAAAATCTTAATGAGGAGCTGAGAAAGTTCGACCGCTTGGCAAGCGGCTACGAAAACGCAGTGCTCGTAGCACATCAAGCCGTGAAACGATTTTTACCGTTTGAGGGAGCTTACGAGCTTGAAGACGAGTCTTTACCTAAGCTCGCAACCTACTACGCCTTCGGGCACATACACGCAAGGACCACGCTCAATTTCGGCAGGGGGCTGTTTGCATATGCGGGCTCCACAGAAATAACAAGCAGGGACGAAATTCCTGTCTGGGAGGAACGCGGGAAAGGCTTTTTCATCGTTGACGTCGAGCGTGGCGGAGTTGATGTCCATAGCATTAACCTCGATATAAGACCGCAGGTGAACGTGAATGTCAGGGCTGACGCATTAGAAGAGGTGCTTAAAGTGCTCGCAGCTCACAGGAAGAAACCAGTTCTACATGTGCTCGTCGAGACCGAACGGGAAAATAAGACCTTTATCGTCGAACGGCTCAAGAAGCTCGTCTCTGGCAAAGTCCTGTATCTACGTCCCCTCTTTGTAACAAAAAATGTGCAAGAGAGAGTTATAAAAGTGAAAGAAAGCGACAAAGAAGATATGATAAAACAGTTTTTGTCTACACTTTTAAAGGATGAAACACTTGTGCAACTCTCCATGGAACTTTATATGAGACTTTCCGAAAATGACATCAATGCGGCGCTCGCCGAGGCAGACGAGTCCTTTAAGAGCATGCTGTCCCGTAAACAACTTATAAATCCGTAGCTCATAATGTGTGGGGTCGTGGGGTAGCGGACTATCCTAGCGGGCTTCGGACCCGCTGACCTGGGTTCAAATCCCAGCGACTCCGCTCTTATATTATTTCAGACTTAGATTGCTCCAAGAAAATATTTGTATGTCTGCAGCCATTGCGAGAGGAGAAGCGGACCCGAGAGCTGCTCAGTAAGCCGGGTGGCGAACTGGAGAGCAATAGGAGTTTGTGGATTCATAAGATGGATTGGGGGAGACGGGGTAGTTAGTTAATTTTCATACTTTGAGGTTGTAGAAATATGTTAAACGAGCCCAGAGCTATAAGCTCTGGCAGGGGCTATGGTGAGCTGGCCCGGACACGCCGTGAAGCCAAAGCTCCGGAGCGGTGCGCCTTAGTTCGACGGAGAGACTTAAGCTCCCGACTTCGGTCGTGGAGTAGCTTACCAACTTTTCCCGAACCCCACAAACCAAGCGTTGAGTTGCCGCTTACCCCTGCGGCTGCTTAAACAAACGGATTTTTCCACTGCTTCACCACTTCTGCAACCTCAGGGCGCATGATTTCGGGCGGCGGCGTTTCCCCTCGCATTAGCATCTCTCTGAGCCTCGTGCCGCTGAAGCTCGTGTGGAACTCCTTGCCGTGCGGGCATATCTTCTCGTTGACTACCGTCATACACTTGCGACAGTAAAAGAATGATTTGAAGAAAACGGGAACGATGCCGAGGTCTGGAAATTCGCTGAAAATTTCCTGGGCGGCGTAAGGCTCGTAGTAGGAGCCGACGCCAGCGTGGTCACGCCCGACGATGAAATGCGTGCAGCCAAAGTTTTTCCTGACGATTGCATGGTGTATAGCTTCTCTCGGACCGGCGTAGCGCATTTCCATCGGCAGTATGCTCATAACTGCATTTTCCTTCAAGTAATAGTTACGAAGGAGCGCCTCGTAGGCTGCGAGAATCACTTCGTCTTTGAAGTCCCCACTTTTCTTCTTTCCAATGACCGGGTTTATGAAGATGCCATCAACGAAGGTGAGCGCCGTCTTCTGCACGTATTCATGACCAAGGTGCGGCACGTTCCTTGTCTGGAAACCAGCAACGCTCCGCCAGCCTCGCTCCTTGAACAACACCCTTGTCTCCACGGGTCGCAAGTAAAATCTTGAAAACGGCGGCTCCACTTTCCCGAACATCTCGATGCTGCCCCCCAGCAGACACTCTCCAAGCCTATAAACCTTAGTGACGCCAGGATGCGCCTTGTCCGTCGTAAGAAAAACTTTTTCCGCAAATTCGCCCTTGTCGTAGCCATAAATGCTTTCGACATGCATCAGAGCGACCTCACGCCCGCCGGCGTCGCAGAGCGTCAGCGTGTCTCCATCTCGGAGTTCGAGACGCCTACGCTCGTCCTCCGAAATGTCAAGAACTATGGGGATTGTCCAAGGCGTGTCATCGGCGAGCCTCTTCTCATAAAGCACGTTCTCAAAGTCACTCTCGCATAAAAATCCCTTTAAAGGGCTGTAAATGCCGTGCGCAATGTTCCTTAAGTCGCTTAAAAGCTCCTCGCCCAACTTTAACCTTGGCAGCTCCTTGGCTTCTCTCTCCGCAGCTTCCTTTTGCCTGCCGCTCAGCGCTCTGTTCACGAGCCGTCCGCCGTGCGGCTTCGGAAGCGACATGCCCTCACCTGCCAACTTTAGTCAAGATAGCCAAGCGCCTTTAACCGCTCTTTCACCTTCTCCTCGTCCTCCTCGGAAAATGGCACTTCCTCCTCTTCCTCCTCCTCCACGACCTCCCGCAGCACATACGTCACGTATGAGGCGACGGACGTGAATTCCGTCCCTTTAATCCGCTCTTCTATCTTTTTGAACAACGACGCAGGTATGGAAACCGTCTTGAATTTCTCCTCCTTCTCTTTTTCGCCCATATTTCCACCTCGTCATCTTGTCAGCTCTTAGACTTGGCGTCGCCGCTCCAACAACGTTCCATTTTAAATTATCAAGGGATATTTAACTTTGTTGCCGGGAAGTCCCGTGAGAGTGGGGAGGAGAGCCGCCCATAACTCATCTATGTTCAGAAAAAACATGGAGGAGCAAGATGCTTAGTTACAGATTCGGATTATATCTCTCAAAGACCTCCGAGCGAATACTAAGCGAGCCCCCTGAGCTCTGCCGCCGCGGCTCTACAATCGTCCGTTCATGGAAATCGAGACGGCTAAGAAGTATGGAAAAAGTTAACGCCGAGAGAGACGCAGTCGTTGACTGTGAATCCGGTGGATGCTTCCAAAAGGACCAAGAGAGATGCAGATTTTAAATCAACTCATTTAAAAAAAGAAGAAGAAAAAATGAGGGGGGCAGGTAGAGCAGTTATAAAAGTAAACTCAAGAGGCACATCGGAAGGATTATCCTTAGACCCCAAGAGGTTACATTTCAGCTAAACAGGATATAAGATTCGGAGCTGGAGCAGCTCTAAGATGCCTGTGGAGCGGGGGTCGCTACGCCTCGTAACCGCAAAAGCGATTGGCGAGGGGCAAGTCCCCTCGTGATGAAGCAGGAAGCCCCTGCCGGGGGGAGTTCACATCGATGTAAACTCGACTGCAAATATCGTTGAAGAGGAGCCCCATGTCAATTAAAATCATAAGAAGGACGCAAAGCCTCTGCCCCACTTGCCTAAATGTCATCCCAGCGGAGCTTTACGAAAACGAGAACGTCATTTACCTACGGAAGCGCTGTGAGAGCCACGGTGAGTTTGAAGATATTTACTGGACAGATGCCGAACTTTACAGACTCTTTGAAGCACGTGATGCGCTTTTAGGCGTGCATCTCCCTAAAACTGCAATTGCGACGGGGACGCCAGCGGAAGTGGAGGAGCGGGGCTGCCCGTTTGACTGCGGACTCTGCGTAAGGCACGAATCGGCAACGACACTTGCGATAATCGACGTTACTGAGCGGTGCAACTTGCGATGTCCGACGTGCTTTGCGGCTGCTGGTGGCGGTAAGGACCCCAACGCTGAAGAGATAAAAGCTGTAATAGACCGACTGAGCAAGTTGCGTCCGAA